>NZ_JBPAOH010000003.1:0-130833 GCF_050875635.1 Tolypothrix sp. VBCCA 56010 | reverse complement strand
TCATGTCAATCAAGTTCATAAAAATAATTGTGAACCTGTATCGTCAGCTAAATTGATATATTTGACTAGAAACGAATATAAAATGATTAAAGTTCTGCAATACCTTGGATTATGAAGCTGAGAAACTGATAAATTAACTAGTTCTTGATTTAAATCAAGGGTGCTTCAGCGCGATCGCCTAAAAACACCCCATCTTGAATTACAAAGGCTTACGCAGCAGATATAGCCCTGCTGTACGCATATTTTCTCCTTGCCATACACCAGATGGAACCAATACTTCGTATGATATTGTGTGACGACACATAAAACCACAGTCAATCAATCGGCAATTCTCAATTACATAGCTGATGGCATCACGAACTTGGGCGTGAGCAGCATCGTCAATCAAAATGTACCCACCGCGACTAAGATAAGGTATGGCGAGCATAATATCAATCAGGGCACGATCGTAGGTATGGTCTCCATCAACCAGAATTAAGTCGAAAGGTCCTGCCAGCCGAGCCGCTTCAATCATTGCCTCCGGCGAATTCTTCTGTTCGATGTAGCTAAATTGTTCACCCAAATAGTCGCGCGTTGTTTGAACCAGCTTAAATTCAGGATCGATGCAAACGCCACGAAAATCGTCCAACCCCAGGGCTACGATCGCACTTTTGACGATCATAGCTGATCCGCCAGCATCTGTTCCTATTTCCAAATAGCGTTTGGGTCCAATACCGTAGACGAAAGACCAGAGAAAAAGTCTCTGAGCCAGGGGCATTAGTGAGACGGAGCTCTCAACTACAGATAGCTCTTCGGGTATTGTCCATTTTTGGAGGTTTTCTCCTAACTTATGTAGGATTTGCGGAGCTGACCCTAAGACATTGGATTGTTTTGGTAATTCTGCTTTGGGTGTAACCTCAGTAAATTCTTGCTCCGTGAAATTTGTCGCATATCGCATGATCTCTGCAATCTGCTGCTCTGTGGTAGCTCCGGTAGTCATTCGGTTCTCCTTGATGTAATTGGCGTTGAAATTTTGTGAACGCTTTAGTTATTTACTGTCGCGAATGCTGCCACAGCATGTAATTTACTCAGCATAACGTAGAATCGGTTTATTGTTGCGGATAAGCTTAAGTACTAAAGCGTATTTTGTACAGGGCTATTTCATTCTATTTTTAGGCGTGGGTTTACCGAAAATATTCGTGAAAAGCAAAAATTTAACAATCGAAACCACCCCTTAAAAATGCCCATTTGGGGATAATTAACTCCATACCATAAAAAGTGACATTTGAAAATGAAATAGCCCTGGTATTTTGTAACTTTTTTCATCGCTTTCGACTTAAATACAATTTTTTCTCTTGCTATTGCTTCCCTCTATTAGTAAAATCACTACAAATGAATTGTGATTTATAAATCGCTAATTCCATCACCGCAACCTGATTGTCAACTGACTATCTTTATTGATAGAACAACTATATGCGCTACTTTGAAGAATACTGTGAAGTACATCTTGAACCGAACATTGCACCATTTACTTGGGTGTTTAGGAGTGATGAGAAAATCTGCATCAAGTTTGGTATTAGCTTATCAAAAGATCCAGATTGTGGGCAAATAGCTTATGAGTTGAATGATGGACAAGGATATTGCGATTCAGGTCGAATTACGGCACATACTGAAGGCATTGTCGAAAATGGGTTCAAAATGTTTTCACTCACCCTACCACCTATCAGTAGCGGGGGTGGATATCGATATAGCCTGGGTTATGTTGATATGTTAGGTTCAGAGCATACAAGTGTGCGATCGCGTTTTCTTCTTGTCTGCGATAAATCACCTCGGTCAATGGCTGAAATTCAATCAGTCTTTCTTGGGTTTGTTAACAATCAACCTCTGTATGGACCAATACCACGGGTTGAAATGACATCCAGCCCAGAGGATTGGGACGCACGTCTGTTTTACTCTATAATCATCGATAGATTTGCTCGTAGTGACAACAGCGATCGCACCGATCTAGGCGCAGTCAGGTATAATCCTTCTGACCCATATGCAAGCCACGGTGGGACAATTCGTGGCGTTACTGAGCAGATAGAATATCTGAAGTCATTGGGAATAAGAGCAATTATCCTCAGCCCCGTGTATGTCAACGCTGCTGACGGCTATCATGGCTATCATCCAATTCACCTATTGATGGTCGATCCACGTCTGGGTACACTTATGTGTCTGCGCGAGCTTGTCGCGAAAGCTCATGAAGCTGATATCGCTGTCATTTTAGATGTCGTCAACAATCATATCACAGATAGTATTAACTGGGAACAGTATGGTGGTCCGACTGGAGGGGAATTTAAATACTTGCAAGGTGATGATACTACAGTCATGCCTTTTCCCATAGAAGCACGTAACACATCACTCTTCCACGGTCCGGAATACACTGATATGGTGAATCAAAGACTGTTTGGCTTTTTGGAAGATTGGCGAACAGAGACAAGCTACGTCCGCGAGTTGCTAATTGGGCATCTCAAATACTGGATTGCGGAAACGGACATTGATGGCTTTCGATACGATTCCGCACGTCACGTTGGTGTTGACTTTTGGAAGCCTTGCGTTGAAGAGATATCAAGATATACCACCTATCTGGGGAAAAAGCAGTTTCTGCAAATAGCCGAACACGCTGGAAGCACTCACGAAGAATTAATTGCCTACAATGATGCCAAATTCTCGAATATGATAGACTACCCAACTTATTATACCGCCGTCAAGTACTCTCTTGCCGATCAAAGTTGGTTAGGGGGTTTGGCAGATTATTTTTGTGGAATTCTTGCTCCATCACACTCATATTATGCTGGTTGGAGGAACAATATTATGTTCCTCGAAAACCAAGACACAACTAGAATATTCCATGAGTTCTTAAGTCGCATACCAAGCCAAGACGATGCTAGAGTCTATCTGCACTTTGCTCTTGCCTGCTTGATTCTTGGACCTCAAATACCTTCTATCTATCAAGGAACCGAGCAAGAGTTTTCTGGTGCTTTAGGGATGCATCAACGAGAGAATACAGGAGAATGGATTGGTCATGATTGCTACGTGCGGGAGGACATGTTTGAGAACCCTGCGTGTGTTTGGCAGTTTGGTCCGATTAACCGAAAATCTTTCCAACCCTATAACAAAAACCACCCAACCTTCATACTGATTCAACAGCTTGCGGAAATTAGGTTTCAAAACAAACTAATTCAAAGTGGAACCCGCACTTTATTATCCTCTAGAAAAAATGGTCTTTGGTGTGTACTTATTCATAGTATGGCTGTCGATCAGCCGCTCTTCATTGCTATGAACCTTGGACCTAGACCAGTATTTGAGCAGGCTTTAAAAATTCCTAATTTGTATGGTGAGTTCTCCGGAGTTGATCTGCTGATCGCTACATCGGGTGGAGCATTCCATCTTGTGGAAGATGGTATGCGAGTTCGACTTGCACCATTCACATTTGTCTTAGGGCGACTTTTACGGGATGATAATAAAAGCTAATAAGTAGAAGCAATGAGACTTGCCTCTATCATTTTTAAATTAGGGGCACTTTGTTGTAATGAAGATTCACGCATCAGGTAAATTTTCTTCCAATTGTCTGATGCCAGGGTATTGATAGGCAATAAGTGCTGCCACCATTATAATACACCCGACGATCGCAAATAGCAGTCCGATGCCGCGACCTGGTCCAGAACCAATCACCTGACCAACAACGTTTCTAGACCAAGGTCCATCAAATGCCATTAGTGGCTCAAAAACACGGTCAGCCAAAGGACCAGCAACAAGTGCAGCTAGCGGTATAGCAATCCCCGATATCGCTCCGGTTAAAGCAAAGACTCTTCCCTGTACCCGCTCGGCAACTTGTGTCTGAAAAATAACCTGCACTGAACCGTTGATGAAAGGAGCAGTCAAAAAGAAAAGTAAAGTTGCGATCGCAATCTGTATGATAGAGGGACGCAAACCAGCAAGGGCAATCCACAGCCCACTTAAGCACATGGCGCTAAGTATTGGGACTATCAAGTTTTTCCAACTATTTTTCTGAGTGCTCATCACCAAAGCACCCACGAGAGTACCAATACCGCCAACGAATGCAATTTGTCCCAAGCTAGCTGGGGTAGCCAAAGAAAGAATTAACGGATACATCAGTACACCAATGAACCCGATCAAGAATTGGTAAATGGTGAAGACAATCAAAAACCTTAGTAATCCAGAACGCTCAGTCAGATAAGTCCAACCGTAGGCTATTTCTCGCAAAATTGATAAAGGCTCTTGGTTCTCATCAGCAGGCTGACTAATTTGCGGGAATGGCACTAACAGAAGGGGAACAAGGGCAACCAGTAAAGCTGCTAAATCGATCAGGAGAATACCTTTAAGCTGGATAAGACTCAGCAAAATACCTGCTAGTAAAGGCGAGATGATTTGCTGAATGCCCATTGAAAGTTGAACCATACCGCTGACGCGGGCTAAATCCTCTTTAGGAACCAAGGATGCGATCGAAGCTTTATAAGCAGGCGAATGAAAAGCACCGAAAATTGAAGTGAAGACGTTTCTCACGTAAATGTGCCAAATTTCTAGTTGATCGGTAATTAGTAGCGCCAGAATAGTTAGGGTAGACAGCCCTATACACAAATGACTAATAATCATTGTCCAGCGCCCATCCCAACGATCCACTAATGTGCCTGCTAATGGCGAAATGACGATCGGTGGTACCGTAGAAGTGAAGGTAACTAAAGCGAACTGGGTAGCGGAGCCTGTTTTCTGAAAAACCCAGATATCCAGACCAAATACAGCCATCCAGGTGTCAATCAGAGAAACTAATTGTCCCAACCAAATTCAGGTGAAAATACGCATTTATTTGTATAATTTTATAACTTAAACGACAATCGGCTGTTATATTTATTTATAATTGTTCAACCAGACATAATATTACAACATTATTTTCTGTAAGCGATCGCTTGTGTCGCACCCAATCAGAAAAAATTTGGTAATCAAGAGTACACAGCATCAAAGCCGAGATTTTGACTTTGACCCCGATTAATTATAGCGAAGTAACTATAGGGTATAGTATGAAAATCCACAAGCGAACCGTTGCTTTTTGGAAGTCTTCATCATTAAAAACATATATAAATTATACAAATGAATCGATTCAACTTGACGGTGGTCAAGCGGTTTTGGGCGATCGCTAAACTTTATTGGCTAGGTAATGAAAAAAAAGGTGCTAATGCTCTACTTGTGCTTCTGGGAGTGTTATTATTAGCCAACACCCAGGTTAAGGTGTTCTTAAATACCATACAGGGAGAGTTAATTTCTGCCCTTTCTGCCCGTGATAGCACTCGATTCTGGCAAGGTGTAGTAATTGCATTAGGGGGGATAATCATTTCTGGTTTCCTTAATTCTGGCTATGGCTATCTGCGAGAGACAATAGGGATTTATTGGCGTCGGTGGTTGACCGATCGCTTCTTGAATCAATATTTTAGCGATCGCGCTTTTTATGAGTTGAGTAACTTTAACCAAGAAATTGACAACCCAGACCAACGTATTGCCGAAAATGTCGCCAGTTTTTGCCAGCAATCCATTCAGTTTTTTGTCAATATTATTGAATCTATTTTTGTAGTAATTGCTTTTAGCCTCATTCTCTGGTCTATTTCCAAAAATCTAGTTTTTGCTTTATTAATTTATTCAATATTAGCTTACGCGCTCACTATTGGCTTTTACGGCAGAAAATTAACTCAACTACATTTAAATCAACTGAGAAAAGAAGCTGATTTTCGCTTTGGTTTAGTTCGCATTCGAGAAAATGCCGAGTCTATTGCCTTTTATAACGGAACTTCTCAAGAAGCCAACAAAATTAAACTTCTCTTCAATGAAGTATTTAAGAACTTTAAACGATTAATTTTATGGTCAGAGTTGTATTTAAATGTATTTAAATATCCCTTTGGCAATCTCACCTTAATATTACCAGCAGTGATTCTCGGACACCAGATTCTCATAGGTAAACTCGAAGTGGGAAAAGTGACAGAAGCTATGGGAGCGTTTGGAAGCGTCGCTTTTTCTGTGAATTTGATAATGTATCAGTTTGAAATATTCACTAAATTTGCGGCTTCAATTGATCGTCTATACATATTTTATGAATATCTCAAACAGCCAAGAAAAGAAACAGCTAATAAAAAAATTGATATAGTAAAAGACAGCCGTTTAGCAGTTGAAAACCTGACTTTAGAGACTCCTAATTATCAAAAGACTTTATTTAAAAATCTCTCGGTAGAACTGCAACCAGGACAAGGATTACTAATTATGGGAGAAAGTGGTAGTGGTAAAACTTCTCTGTTGCGTGCCTTAGCTGGTTTGTGGAATTCGGGAACAGGTGTGATTTTTCGCCCGGAATTAGGAGAAATGCTATTTTTACCGCAGCGTCCATACATGATTTTAGGCACTCTACGCGATCAGTTAATTTATCCTAACGCCAAAGTTGATGTGAGTGATGAAGAACTTCGTCAAATTCTCCACAGAGTAAATCTGTCAAACTTAGCAGAACGATTCGGTGGTTTTGATGTAGAGAAAGATTGGAGTTATGTTCTTTCTTTAGGAGAACAACAAAGGCTGGCTTTTGCCCGGATACTAGTGACAAAACCAAAATATGCCATTTTAGATGAGGCAACGAGCGCTTTAGATGTCAACAACGAAGAAAATCTTTATCGTCTTTTGTTAGAGACAGGGACAACCTTTGTTAGTGTAGGTCATCGCCCCAATCTTAAGAAATTTCATCAGCTTATTATCTCTGTTTCGTTAGCAGTATCTTCCTAATTTATAACAAACACTCAAAGAGCATAAAAATCTCTTTTTCCCCATTCCCCAATGCCCCTTGCCCAATGCCCCTTGCCCAATGCCCATTGCCCCATTTTCAAATCAGGTTATTTTTCTCTGAGTCGTATTATATTCATGAACGTTTCGGTTGCCGGACACATCATCCCCACCTTTGGATTAATGGCAGAGCTAATAAAAAGAGGTGAAGAGGTAATTTACTACGAAGTTGACCGTTTTCAGAAAGAAATCGAGACGTTTGGAGCTTCTTTTCGTTGTTATCCTTCGCTAAATCTTCAGACAGCACCATCAGGGGAAAACGAAATGTCTCTAGTACCCTCGTTAACTTGGTGCGCTCGCGAGATGCTGCCGGCACTTTTAGAGTCAGTCCGTGAGGAAAAGCCAGATTACATCATTCATGACTCGCTGTGTCTTTGGGGAAGATTAGTAGCGCAGTTGCTGAATATTCCCGCTGTCAATTCAATCGCTACCGCTGCTTTCACTCCAGAAAGTTTCTATGAATGTCCCAGACTAAGAAAGAAACTTCCCCGATTGTTAAAGCAGGCAGCAGGCAGCATGAAGCACTATCGTCAACATCAACGAGAGATATCCCAGAAAACTTTATAATTCGACCTACGGGTACTGTTCCCCAACTAAAGATATTAGAGCGTGCTAGTTTGTTTATTATGCACGGTGCGGGAGGGGGAGCGCGAGAAGCTGTCTGGTACTCGGTGCCGATGATTGCAGTTCCCCAAACTTATGAGCAGGAGATTATTTCACACCGCATTGAGGAGCAGGGTGCGGGAATTATGATTTTACCAGAAGATGTGACAGCGGAACGTTTGCAAAAGACAGCAGAGCAAATTCTAGGCGATCGCTCTTTTGTCGCAAACAGCGATCGTCTGGGTGACGCTTGTCGTGCTGCTGGAGGTGCAAAGCGAGCGGTGGATGAAATTCTGCGATATGTTCACACTACTACATTATTTAATTAACCTGATAGCAGACACATCTCTGAACGCATGTGCCACAAATCTTTACCAGCCCACAGAGTAGCACTCTTACCATTGGGGCTAGAAGCTAGCAACTCTTTGAGTTCTTTCTCAAAGTTATCATTGCTGTTGTGGACAAGGATATGCACGGGTTCAGCACCCATTTCTAGCATGAAGCCGACTACGCTGTAAACTAAATCTGGATCGCCATACATAGCGAAGCGCTTGCCGTGAAGCCATGAATGGGAGTCAGTCATCGCATCAACTGCGCGACCGCGTTCGATTTCCAATTCTTTGGGAATGGGTTTACCAGTTAGTTCGCTGAGTTTCATCAAGAACTCATCAGTACCCTTAATACCCCAAGGACGAGAAACAACAGTTGGTTGCTTCCATTCTTTTTCGATGTACTCGCGGGTTTTGATGGTAGAGTGTGCTTGCAGACAAACAGTGGTTTTTGCATTAATTGAATCTGCTGCATCTTCCAGCTTTGTACCACCTGGGTACATATCAAATTCACCAGTGTTGGGTGAATCCAGATAATCGCTGTTATCTGCCAAGATGGTGTAATCGATGCCCATCATGTCGCACATCCGCTTGATTTCCCGGTTGTTACCAACGTAAGTATCAAAGCCAGGAATAAAGTTGATTTTGCCATTGCTGGTTTCTTTCTTATGACCTGCGGTCAGGTTAGAAAGAATACCCTTCATCATGTTATCATAACCAGTGATGTGGGAACCAACAAAGCTAGGAGTGTGAGCAAAAGGTACTGGGAAATCTTGAGGAACTGAACCTGCATTCTTGGAGTTGTTGATGAAAGCTTGCAAGTCATCACCGATAACTTCTGCCATACAGGTGGTGCAGACAGCGATCATCTTTGGCTTGTAGAGTTGGTAGGAGTTTGCCAACCCATCAATCATGTTTTGCAGTCCACCAAACACCGCTGCGTCTTCTGTCATTGAAGAACTGACACCAGAAAACGGTTCTTTGTAGTGACGGGTTAAGTGGGTGCGGAAGTAAGCTACGCAACCTTGAGAACCTTGGACAAAAGGTAAAGTGCCTTCAAAACCAACAGCAGCGAAGATTGCACCCAATGGTTGGCAACCTTTAGCGGGGTTAACGGTTAATGCTTCACGGGCGAAGTTCTTTTCACGATACTCCCAACCCTTCGTCCATTCTGCAACACGCGCCACTTCTTCGGGGCTGTGTCCGTTTTCAAATTGCTTTTTGTTTTCAAATAGCTGTTGGTATTCCGGTTGGTGGAATAGTTCGACGTGATCTTGAATATTTTCCGGATTCTGAGGCATTTCTAGTTCTCCAAGCTGCTGTAGTCGTTACGTGTCGTGTGGAGGAAAATGGGGAATGGGGAGTGGGAAGGGGTGAACGCTAATTCTCTACTTTCTACTCCCCCCTGGGGCTAAAACCCCAGGCTATCCATTTTTTTGCGATTTTTTAGGCGATCGCCTTAGCTTCTGTTTTAGCTTCAGCTTTCTTGTTCCAGGGGGCGCCGATTAATCCCCAAGTTGGGCTGTTCAATGCTAGATCCATATCGCGGGCGAAGATAGCGAAGCCATCATAACCGTGATAAGGACCGGAGTAATCCTTTTTATGATTTAATGGCTTAAAATAGCCTAATGTTTACAGCAAGCACTGTCAATTTTAAACATTGTTCGCTGATTACACATTTATTTTTAGGCTAAATATAGGCTAAAAATATCGCGATGCATAACCAGGATTTTGACAAATATCAACAAGCTTTTGCAGACTTGCAGCCAGTTTCATCTACCGACGGCAGTTTTCTTGGCTCAAGTCAGCAAGCACAGCAGCAAAGAGAGTATATGAGAACAAAGGTACTATTAGAGTTAGAAAAAGTTAATCAGCGTTTGAAGTCTGCAAAGGCAAAGGTTACAATTAGGGAGTCTAATGGAAGTCTGCAATTACGAGCGACGTTGCCAATTAAACCGGGAGATAAAGACACAAACGGCACTGGAAGAAAACAATATAATATTAGCTTGAATATTCCCGCTAATTTGGATGGATTAAAAACAGCTGAGGAAGAATCTTATGAATTAGGAAAGTTAATTGCAAGGCATACCTTTGAATGGAATGATAAATATTTAGGTAATGAAGCAACTAAAAAAGACTTGAAAACAATAGGAGAGTTATTAGAAAAATTTGAAGAGGAGTATTTCAAAACTCATAAACGCACCACAAAAAGCGAACATACTTTTTTTTATTACTTTTCTCGAACCAAGCGATTCACTAACCCTAAAGATTTGGCAACTTCGGAAAATCTGATAAATTCAATTGAGAAAATCGATAAAGAATGGGCTAGATATAATGCAATGAGGGCTATATCGGCGTTTTGCATAACATTCAAAATCGAAATTGATTTATCTCGATATTCCAAAATGCCTGAGAATAATTCCCGGAATATACCCAGTGATGTGGAAATATCCGCCGGAATTATCAAGTTTGCAGATTATCTGAATAACAGAGGTAATCAAGTTAATCCAGATGTGAAAGATAGTTGGCAACTTTGGCGATGGACTTATGGAATGTTAGCAACTTTTGGTTTACGTCCGCGAGAGCTTTTTATTAATCCTGATATCGAATGGTGGTTAAGCGAAGAGAATGCAGATATGACGTGGAAGGTACATAAAGATTGTAAAACTGGTGAGAGACAAGCGTTACCGTTACATAAAGAATGGATTGTAGACTTTGATTTAAGAAATCCTAAATATTTAGAAATGCTGGCAACAACAGTTAGTAAAAAAGATAAAAGTAATCATGCAGAGATAACGGCGTTAACACAACGAGTTAGTTGGTGGTTTCGGAAAATCGGATTAGATTTTAAGCCGTATGATTTACGTCATGCATGGGCAATTAGAGCGCATATTTTGGGAATACCAATCAAAGCAGCGGCTGATAATTTGGGACATAGCGTGCAAGTTCACACCCAAACTTATCAACGTTGGTTCTCGCTAGATATGCGGAAGTTGGCGATTAATCAAGCTTTGAGTAAGAGGGATGAAATTGAAGTGATTAGGGAGGAGAATTATAATTTGAGAATGGAGAATGAAAGGTTGAAGTTGGAGATTGAGAAATTGAAAATAGAGTTGGTTTATAAGCAGAGTTAAATTTGCTGATAAAATCGATGTGGTGGGTTGCACTTTTCGACAACGCTAGTTGCTCGACGAAAATCTTCTATAGTGCCAAAATATAAACGTTATATAGAAAAATTAGGCATAACTTAATAATGTAATATTATAGTCAACTGCTTCATTATGGACGCACCCGTTATCTACCTCAAGTCGGATTTCATCCACTCAGCCGATGCTTTATTTCAGCACCTCAAAGAGTCTGTTTCTTGGGATGAGCGCATGAAATCTCGCAAGACTGCAAGTTTTGGTGTTTCTTATAATTACTCTCAAATTTCGTATCAACAAATCTCCATGCCTAGCCAAATAGAGCAAGTTTGCGCGGAAATACATGGGGAACTTGGTTTTTTTCCGAATAATTGCTTGTTAAATTATTACCCAAATGGCAACTCTTCTATGGGTTTTCACTCTGATTCTAGTGAAGAGCTTGCCGAAGGAACGGGTGTGGCAATTGTTTCATTAGGAGCCGTGCGTTCAATTGTGTACCGTCATAAGCACAAGAAGTCCATACAGTTCAGCTACCCATTGCCTAATGGCTCACTTCTTTATATGTCTAATGAAATTCAAGAGCAGTGGCTCCACGCAATTCTGAAAGCGCCGGAAGTTGGGGAACGGATTAGTCTCACCTTTAGGTTAATAGTTAAATGAAGGCTAACAACTCCGCAATGCAACGTCATATCAAACTAAGAAAATTGATGTGGTGCGTTGCACTGCGTGACAACGCACCCTACTAGCTAGCTGAAAAAGCAGATTACAAGCGGTTCGTTTAATAAATATATAAAGTGATTAAATACTTATGCAAGAAAACATTCCAAAATATAGGTTATGTACAGTAAGCTCAGTTAATATGGCTGAAGCTTTAGACTACTTTGGAGACTTAATCAAAGAAAAAACCTCTTATAAAGATAAAAAAGCATATCTGTGTATTGAAGGATCTTTGTTAATATTGCATTGTTCTGGGATAAAAAACTTAATATTCCTTGAGATACATTGCAGCGTAATTGCAAAACCAGGAGAAGGTAAGATTTCTTGGGTGGCGATTGCAAAATTTATTAAATTTTGTACAATGCAAAAAACCAATATAAAAATACTGAGAAATAACTCCATCGTTCCTGCTTCCTGTGGTGCGATAATGTCAGACTTTTTTAGCTCTTTACCATACAAAAAAGCAATGCACTATGCTTGTTATCGATACCGCATAAGTAAGGTAAAGCATGAGTAGAACACTGATTTGTACAAAACCCCATCATTTATCTTAAATTCTGGAATAGTATAATGAATATGTTCTGCTAAAAGTGCGATCGCATCAATCTGTAGGGTGCGTTGTCGTAAAGCGCAACGCACCATGATCTCAAACATCCCAAATATCCAATAATTTGTTAATTGCTGCGATCGCCTTCTTCAATGACCTTACTCTTGTCACCCACAACACCCACTTTCTTCAGCCGTATTGATGGCTCGAAATACGAAGATTAGGAATAGCTATTTTCGATATAAATCTACATTAAAAATGTATGGCAATAGAAACTCACAAACCAAATAGTTAAGCAGCTTGAGATTAATAAGTTGAAGATGGAATTGGTTTATAAGCTGAGTTGAATTTGCTAAGAAAATTGATGTGGTGCGTTGCGAAGAGCGACAACACACCCTACTTCTTCTGTTTACTAGGCAATTAAATGTGTTTTATTAACAGATAAGTGTTCAATCTTCGGACAGTAAGCGTGGGTCAGGAATGCCGTAAACATCTTCAGCCAGTTCCATTTTTTGCACGTCTGTCATACCAATCGTAGAAACAGAAAAACGACGGCTCTGTAGCTGTGTGTTTGAATCGTTATATTGTTTATCTTTACGCTTATTCACAACAAATGGCTCAATTTTAATAATTGGAGCATCATCAATATACTGTACACTTTTGATTGCTTGTAAGAGGTCGTACCCCTTAAGTTCTTTAACTTCTACAAGCAATATACAATTTGCTTTTGAACCTCCAAGATGTCTGGGAAACAGTACATCTTTAACAACTTGCTTTATGTTTGAATCGGTATTAATACAATTGTAGTGGTCAAAATCAAAGGTATGTTTATTGCCTGGATAAGCAATCGGCTCATCTTTTCCAGAAATTTTAACAGGCTCTAAAATGAGAGCATCAAAGTAATAGTAGTCATCGCGATCGCCACGACCATTATAAAATCTAAAATCGTAATCTTTTCCTACGTAAACTTTGACTTAAATCAGGAAAATTTATCCTATAAATAAAAATGGAATTATTTTGCATAATTTTTTGAAGATAAATTCAACTAATTATTAATTCATGATAAGTGGGTTATCCTCTAGTGTCAACTTTGTAATTGTGCGATCTCATCGATCCCGTATTACAAAGGCATCCCTTGCGTAGTACGATCGCATCCCTAATGTAGGGTGCGTTGTCGCAAAGCGCAACGCACCATAATCTCAAACATCCCAAATATCCGACGCCAGCTCAACCTCACCACCCCCACCCCAATCAAGCGAGTAAATTTCCTGCTGAATAAAACGATGAATACTTGAAAAAGTCCATTGCTGCGGTGATTCACAAAGTTTATGCCGCACAGGATTATAGTGAATGTAATCGCAATGATTGGCAAAATCAACTTCATCTCGAATCAGATGTTCCCAGAAACGGCGTTGCCATAAGTTTCTTTCTTTTCGCTTTTCCCGCGAACGGGAGATAGCGACATCAAGCCCTAGCTGATGCCCGTAGTATTTGGTCACAAAGCGTTTGATTAAAAGCATTCGCATCGATAAATTACTATCTCCTTCAGGTAGAGTCCATAGGGTATGAAAGTGATCGGGCAGTAGAACAAAGGCATCAATCGAGAAAGGGTAATTCTGTCGGACATGCCCAAGGGCAGCACGGACAGCAGTGCGTCCGGTATCAGAGCAAAGCCAGGGTTGTCGTTGGTAGGTAACTTGAGTGATGAAGTAGGTGCCACCGGGAATATGCGGTCTGCGGTAGTTGGGCATGGGTATGAAGAGATGGTAGTTGTATTTAGGATGCCCATGATTGATGTGATGTGGTGTGGTGTGGTGCGTTGTCGCAAAGCGCAACGCACCCTACTAAGTTGTGGCTGTTGCTTTGTTTCCATTGCCGTTGCTGTCCGCACTGGCAACGAATGAGGGTTGCGGTGTAGGAGTTGGCGATTCACCTCGCAGTCCCTTGCGGCGCTGATTTTTCGGAATTCCTCCCGCCATGCCGTACTCTACACTGCTTTTGCCATATCGAGTTGCAACTGCCAACAGCATATGTTCTGTCATATCTGCCAACTCGTTTTCTGTTTCGAGCATTTCACGGTACAATTTATCCAAGCTGGAAAGGGCACTGTTATATGCATTTTCTCTAGTTCGCATCGTCTCAATCAGGGTTGAGAAGGCAGGTAAGGTGAGTCCATTGCCTAAATCTAAACTCGGATCAATTGAGTTTACGCCAGCCGCACGACGCACTGCTTTTTCTAAAACTATGGAGGTTCTTTTTCTACGAGCCATGATATACACCTTGTAATAGAGTACGGTTAATATTCTTTACCTTAAAAAACTTGCGTATCGATCGGCTTGAGAGAATTTCGGTAAATCTGCAATCGCTTTTGCTACAAGCGCGATATTTGTCATGAATGCGCGAATTACTGAAATGAGAAAGTCAAAAGGCATTTTGAGAAAGTCAAAAGGCTTTTTGCTTGCGGAAAACACCAAAATGAGTAAGTCAAAAGGCTTTTTGCTTGCGGAAAACACCAAAATGAGTAAGTCAAAAGGCATTTTGAGTAAGTCAAAAGGCTTTTTGCTTGCGGAAAACACCAAAATGAGTAAGTCAAATGCCATTTTGAGTAAGTCAAAAGGCATTTTGCTTATTAAAATCGACTTGATCCATATTTTTGCGCTGCAATGACCAGTACGATCGCATCCCTAGAGTAGGGTGCGTTGCGAAGAGTGACAATACACCCTACCGATTTGATATTATTAACGAAGTTCGCGATCGCATTCCTCCTGTAGCGTGCGTTGCGCTGTTCTGTGCGTATAGCAATATATTATGAGCTTGCAGCCCAAAGCATGGAAACGTCATATTGTCTAAACATAGGATCGGCACTCACCAGCATCATATCCTCAGCGATCGCTTGTGCAATTAACATTCTGTCAAAAGGATCTCGATGATGTAAGGGCAACGCAGATGCAAGTATTGCATGAGATGCTGTAATCGAGAGTGATCGCACCCCCAACTGCACCATCCGACTAGAAATGTAACTGTCGAGCGGTTCTGGTAGCGGCAACTTTCCTTCTTCAACTTTTATCCCCATTTCCCAGACGCTGGCAACAGAAAGCCACAATTCATTAGTTTCGTCATCAATCTGCGTGATCGCCTCCTCAATTAAACGCTCTGGTTGGGCAAACCACCATAACCAGCACTGCGTATCCAGCAAAAGTTTCACTCCTGACTACCCTCAAATGCTGCTAGGATATCTGACGGCAAGGGAGCGTTAAAGTCTTCTAGCACTACGAAACGCCCTCGATCCTGCCCTAAACTACTGCGTCGATTGGATGAGGATCGAAACGGAACCAGCTTGGCGATGGGAATGCCTCGGTTTGAAATAATTATTTCTTCTCCAAGTTCTACCCGCGACAAAAGCCGTGAGAGATTCGTTTTAGCTTGGTGGATATTGACTGTTTCCATAATTCTTCTAAACTAAGTCTATAAACTAAGTTTATTAGAATGATAATTTAAGCAAGCTAATATTGCAGCCGAGAACTCTATGAAATTCATGCTAGACTACGATTTAGTGGCTGAGGGAAAGTGAGTCGAAGCGCAGCGCTTTTGCGACGACAACGCACCCTACTAGCTACTGTTGCCATACTCGCCGTTTGTGCGATCGCCAACTGTGGTGCTACCTAAGATTTGGTATCGTTGCTGGAGAAGATAGCGATCGCATTTGTAGTTGAGTTCTAAGCTATGAATAAATTATTTGGTCTTTATATCTCGCTTTTGCAGCATTACAGGTACAAATACCTTGTTGTATTCAGCTAAAGCAAGAATGAGAAACGCAATAGCTAGGATGATGGCGGATGGAAGTCCTCCATATTGAACTAATACAACTGTATCTAATTGTTCCAAAGGTGAGGTGATGGCTTTTTCAGTTGTACAAACTAGTTTTTCTGGTTTCGCTATTGTTGTTTGGCAGCGCAATAACTGATTTGTTTGTTGTTGCTGTTGAATAGTCCCAGATACTGAGGAGTGATTCATAGATATATTTAATCCTTTAATCTAGTTTTCAGGTGTAATGACCAACAAATACATCCTATAAGCTGCTTTTGAAAAAGTCCCAGAAAATAATTTCCAGTAAATAAAATATAAGCGGAAAAATTTTTCCACTTTTGAATCTAACCGGAAAACATACACATTTTCCAGCCAATTCGGTTAAACTAAATCAAAATATGCGGAATTATAAGAGGCTTTGGGAAGATAGCAGTAATTATGAAAAGCTGGCAGACATTTTTAAGAACGGAGGTGTTTCCTCAAGAACGATATGGATTAACCAAAACTGAGCAAGCCATTCTTCTGTCTAAATTCCCTAACCAAGAAACTGTCATAACTAACAAACAGGTTGCAGATCAAGCAATAGAAGATGATAACCTGCCTCCTAATCCAGAGACTGTTAGGAAGCATATGTGGACAATATACAATGAGCGGTTCTGTCCAAAGGATGGCAAGGAAGGTTTTCCAGGTTATAAACAGAAAAGCCGAAATAAAGATCGAGAATTCCTTGCTTGGTTAAAACAACGGTATTTGCAATGGCTGGAAACCTCTAACTCTGATACTTCACTTCAGTCAGCTTCAGAGACTAACCATCAAATTCAAGTATCTTCGGCAGCATTAGGAAAGTTAAGCAGCCACATACCAAATTTACCATTAAATTTCTTACCACGCATTGATGCACTCAAAGACTTAAGAAAATTGGTACTTGACAGTACAAACCAGCCAGTAGCCGTAACTGGAACTGCACTGAGAGTTGGAGTACAAGGTATGGGCGGGATTGGTAAATCGGTTTTGGCAGCAATGCTGGCGCGGGATGAAGAGGTGCGGCATAGTTTTCCCGATGGCATCTTGTGGATAACGCTTGGTCAAAATCCAGCACTTACCTTACGGCAATTAGATTTAGTCAAAATGCTGGGTGGTAGTTCACAGATGTTCCAAGATGTGCAACAGGGCAGAGTTCACTTGAGTGAATTGTTAGCAAATAAAGCTTGCTTGGTGATTCTAGATGACGTGTGGCAAAGCAAACACGCTGAGGCGTTTAATGCACTAGGGCAGCGGTGCAAGATGTTAATTACAACACGCGACAATAAAGTGCTTCAAGAACTGGGCGCTGTCGGATATTTGCTAGGTTTACTGAAGGACGAAGAGGCGCTAACATTCTTAGCATTGTGGGCAAAACAAGAGAAAGAAACATTACCTGTTGAGGCACATGAAGTGGTGCGAGAATGTGGTAACTTGCCTTTGGCGCTAGCAATGATTGGTGCATTAGTGCAAGGTAAGCCAGACCGTTGGGGCAATCTGCTGCACAAGCTTTGCAATGCTGATCTAGAAAAAATTAGGCATCAGTTTCCTGATTACCCTTATCCTAACTTGCTGAAAGCGATTCAGGTCAGTATTGAGGCATTAGAGACTGATATCCAAAAGCGCTATTTAGATTTTGCCGTTTTTCCAGAAGATACGCCTATTCCTGAAACTGTGTTGCAAATTTTCTGGGAATCGGAAGGGTTGGATCAATTCGACACGCAAGATGTGGTAGATGTGCTGGTAGAGCGATCGCTAGCACGGCGTGATGATCGGGGATGCTTAACTTTGCATGACCTCCAGTATGACTATGTGCGTAAGCAAGCTGGTAATTTACAGGCATTGCATAACCGTTTTGTAAATTCTTACTCTTCGCGTTGCTCAAATGGCTGGCATACTGGTTCCAATGATGGCTATTTTTTTGAAAATTTAGCTTACCATCTACATCAATCTGGGCGAAAAGAAGAACTGTATGAACTGCTAACTAAATCCCCAGATTGGATGGAAGCAAAATATATTGCTTGTACAGGTGATACAGCGTATGTTGCTGACTTAGAATTGGCAATAAGTGACTTTGCCGATCCATTAGAAGCAAATCAATTATTAATGCTGACTCAACTCCAAACAGCAAGACAAGTAGTAAATCAAAGAGTAACCAATTATGATAATACAGATTTAGAAACTCTGGTATGGTTGGGGCGTGAAAATGAAGCTGTTAGCTATGCGCGTTTGCGACAGTTTCCTGAAAATAAGTTTAACGGCTTATTAGCTGTTTTTAAAGCACTACAAAAGAAAGGAGAGGTTAACTATCTACTTTTGAATGAGCTAAAAGAATTAGCTTTATCAATTCAAATGAGAAGTTGGGATAAAGCAAACATCTTAGTCAATTTAGCAGTAGCTATATCCCATACTGTATATTATACAGAATTTATAACAGTAATTGAAGAATCTGAAAAATTTATTAACAGTAGAAGTTCAAATAAAGCATATGTGTTAACAAAACTAGCAGAAGCCTTAGATAGAATAGGACAGAATAATAAGGCAAGTAAAGCCTTTGTTCAAGCAGAGGAAATTGCACTTGGTGAACAACATTTCTGGTTTAAAGCATTTTATTTAACAAATTTAGTAGCTACTCTTGCCCAAGTACGTCGCTTTACTGAAGCTAAACAAGTAGCAAATAAAATTGAGGTTAAGTGCTGGAAAGTACAAGCATTAAGTGAATTAGCTAAAGCATTTCTTGATGAACGATTAGGTGAAGAGGTAGAAGCAATTTTTATAGAAATTAAAGTCTTGATAGAAGCTAATAATTCAAATTCTGCCCATGACCATGAAGAATGGACAAGTGCATTAGGTCGGTTTGCAGTAGTGTTAGCTCAAGTTGGATATAAAAAAGACGTTAATAAATTCTTCGCAAAAGCTCGAAAATTTATTTATGAGAGTCCTTGGTGGTGCCGTGACAGATATAAAAATCATTTAGTATATCACTTGGCTCAAGCTGGACGTTTCCATGTAGCTTATAAATTAGCTTGTACTATTCCTAAAGGCAGTTGGACACGAGCAGAAGCTTTGAGTGCATTAGCAAATACTTTAGCGCAAGTAGGGCAGATTAAAGGAGCCATAGAAATTTTTACAGAAGCCAGAGAAGCTGCCAGTATTACCAAAGATAGATCGGCAGTAGCAGCAATGGGTAATTTAGCAGTAGTTATGGAGAAGGCTGGATATCAAGCACAAGCAAAGGCTATCTTTACGACAATAAGGAAAACCGCATCTAATAGTGATGAACACGAGCAGGTAGACATATGGGCTACATTAGCTATTGCTTTGATCCAAGGTGGACACTTCAGTGAGGTACAGGAAGTTCTTCAGATGATTCCGCCAGCCAATCCATTTCGTGTCAAAGCACTAAGTGCATTAGCAGTTGCTCTTGAGCAAGGTGGGCAAACATTGGAAGCAGATAAAGTTTTTCAAGATATTCAGGAATTTGCTCACAAACCTATGACAATTAACTCAATTGATGCACCACCACAAAGCATTTTAGTAAAAGCATTAGCTCAGGTAGGTCATTTTAACCAGGCTATGGAAAATATGCTTTATATCGAAGACGATTTAGAAAAAGCGCAAGCATTATGTGCTGTAGCAGTAGCTTTAACTAATGCAGGACTTAAAGCTGAGGCAAATAGAATATTTATAGAGGCTAAAGCAGCTACCTATGCTGTTGAAAGTTATGGGCGCAGAGAGTCAGCAATATGGACATTTGCAGCTGCATTATCTCAAGCAGGACATTTTGAGCTAGCGAAGAAAGAGGTTCAACTGTTGATCGATAATAACTTCCATCGCAGGGAAGGACTAAGTGGTTTAGCAGCGCCGATGGCAAACATTGGACGCTTTGTCGAAGCATTCACCACACTTGGATTGCAAAGTCTCGATAAATTTCTATACGATCTAAGTGAATGGGCATCAGCATTTGAGAAAGTTCAGCCAAGGTTATCGTTGGAAATTATGCGAGAGGCAATTCGCATTGCTGGGTGGGTACGTCCCCACTGGCAAGAAATTTCTCAACTTTTTCGTGATATCATAAGCATCTGAGTTTTAAAATAGTGTGATCGCCCTTTCTCTCCAACACAGGAAGCGATCGCCAGTTTGATCGCCTTCGCCGTAGAGTTGGTTGAGAAAGGAAGGTATCAAGCAAGCGATTTTCCTGAGTTTCTTGGAAATGTTGCCCTACGCACCTTACCCACAATCCCTAAATATACAGTAGCTTGTTGATGGGGCGATACCTTCTCCTGTCGGAGACGCTCCGCGAACGGTAAGCTTTCCTGCGGAACGCTCCGCAAACGCTAACGCATTTCACACAGAATCCCTATATATGCAGTACTAGATGTGGTGCGTTGCTAATACTAGCAATTTGATATTATTAACGAAGTTCGCGATCGCCACTCGACCCAACCGAGGCGATACCTTCTCCTGTCGGAGACGCTCCGCGAACGGTAAGCTCCGAAGATCGCACTCCTCACCGAGAAAGCAAAAACACTATGGCAAAGCGTAAGAAAAGCAATCTCCAGTGGATTAAAGAAACGCTTGAACTAAAACCCGACCATCGTTGGGAATCTCCATCAGGCTACAAGATTTTTGTGCTAGACCGAGGATCTGTTCGCTTCAATGTACCCCAAAATTGGGTTTTGGAGCCACAAGAAAAATCGTTTAAGTTTCTCGATAAAAAACCACCCGACGATGATTGCTGTCTGGAAGTATCTTTCAATCGCTTGCCACCCAACGACTGGAGCCAGTTTCCGCTAAAATCAACTTTGAGGAAAGTGATGGAAGATGACAGTCGTAACCCTATTGAGCGGGGAGAAATCTTTACCGTCAAGCGCCAAACTGCCAAAATTGTCTGGACAGAAATTAAGTTTATCGACACCCAAGCAGAACCACGGGAAGCCTTTTCCCGGACTTGCATTGGTTTGGGGTCAAATGTTCAGTGCTTGATTACATTCGATTATTGGGCAGATCAGGCAGAACAGCTAATACCTGTTTGGGATGAAGTGATGCGTAGTCTCACACTGGGACTGTATATCCGCGATCCAATGACTGGTTTGGCTTTTCCAGACTGAACCACAAGGTAGTACAGATAATTCATGTAGACATGACAGTGGGATATCTACGACGGGCTACTTCTTGTCCACTTCACCCACAATTCTACATACATACAGTAGCTTTTTTGTCAAGTCTAGATTTTGAATTGCTATATATTAAAATACAAGACTAGCAATGAAAGGTGAGTTGGATAGATGACAGAATTATTAACACATCAAGGGTGGTAACAAAGTTCGACTCATCGCCGCAATTCATTATAACCGCCAAAAAATCTACATCCGGGCTGTGTTAACGCATTCAGAATACGATCAAGAAAAGTGGAAAGAATAATGCAAAGTTTCAACCTCGATCAAACCATCACTGCTTGGTCATCCATTGCCGAAAACGTCAAAGTTCCTCACACCGAGGAGGAATACGATCGCTTGGTTGAAATGCTCGATTGCCTCATCGATCAAGTTGGTGAAGATGAAAGCCATCCCCTCGCGTCTCTAATGGAAGTCATCGGTGTATTAATTGAAAACTACGAAACTCAACATATTCCTGAGTTAGAGGCGATGTCTGACGACAAGCCGAGTAAATCGTCTACGCTTGACTTCACACATAATCCCTAAATGTGCAGTGGCAGTTTGTGGAGTTAAGGCGAAAAGTATAACTTATCAACCGTTTTGAACCATCCAAACTAAAATTCCTAGAATTTGTTCCACAGGTGGGAGGGGATAATCCGTTAAATCAATGGTGACAGTATTTTCCTCCAGCTTCAGGAATCGCCATTGTGTACCATTACTAATAGAACCATATATTACGGGAATTAAACGATTTTTTGCGGCGTTGAATCTTTGTGCTGCAACCATTTCTGCAATACATTGTCCAAACCCAGTTCTTAAATCAGCTTTTTTTGCCTCCACAATTATAATTGCAGGTGCTTCAATTTCTAACACTTCAGGCGATCGACTTAAAAGAAAATCACACATTCCATTAAGTCCAACTGCCTCATCAACTGTAAAATCTTCTCCTGAGAATAAACTTATTTGCCTATTTAATATCCGTCTTACTTCCAATAATACGGGGTAAATAATTCCTTCTGAACGTGCTTTTTCACTTGCTAAAGAAGCAAGTGGTAGACTTTCTTCAAGATATGCCGTCAGTGTAGCAGATGCTTCGATATTGTCGGTGGCAGGAATAAATCGCCCAGCTTACTGTGTTTTTAACCCGAAAGCTTCTTTCACTTTACTAATATTTGTAAACTGAATATAAGGCATAATTGCTAATTATTCTACAAGTCTACATTCAGTCTAGCTTGAGGCAATATCTGCCTATTTGTGATTTTAACCTTGGATTCCTTGATATAAAATACCTAAAAATTTATTTAATTCTTTAATATAATAATTATTCAAATCAACAAACAAATCAACACCTTCCAGCTTCAAAAATTTCCAGATATCTCCCGTTGTCACCGCTCCATAAATAGTTTTAATTTCATTTTCTTCCTGCTGGTTAAATATCTGTGCTGCCAACATTGCCGCCATACATTGACCTAATCCACCTTTAATGTTTTCATTTTTTGCCTCGACAATAATCATTACAGGTGCATTAATTGTTAACTGTTCTTTAGAGCGGCTGATAACAAAATCACAATAACCATTTAACCCCTTCTCGGCATCAACATTAAAATCTGTGCCCGAAAAGAAACTAATCTGATAATTAGCCTTACGCCTTACCTCCAACAAAATCGGCGTAATAATCATTTCGGAACGAGCTTTTTCTGTATTAATCGCCAAGGCTAAATCGGTAGTTTCTTCTAAAGTAGTTGTTAGGCGATCGCTTATTTCTCTAGGCTCAATGTTGGCAAATAAATCAATTTGTTCATCAATATGAATATTGATTTTTTTTTAAATTTACTTAAAGTAAAGTCACTATAAGCCATTCTCGCTCATTCTTATTTGCTGTGGTTGCTATTATTAGTTTAAAACGATCTAAACAAACTGCTCTGCTTTTTGGGGGTGAATCGCACCTGACACCATGCCTAAATATACAGTCGTTTGTTGTCGAGTTAAGGCGATGTCTACTTTAAGGGGCTACGCCTACGCTCCTCAAATAGTCGAATGTTTGTTACCTTGATATCTACAAACAATCCCCTCAAGTCAAAACCACTTGTGGGCGATTGTAAATAAATGCAAATCTCTTAGTTACCATAAAATTAGCTTAGTATATTAGCTTGAATTATGGAAAATCACATCCCTGACGCAATATACAATCAACTTACAACACACGGCAAGAAGCTTTTGCGGCTGATTCTTGAAGACCGTTTTGACCAAAATTTCACAGATTTAGAAAAATAAATTTTGCTTTTGATCCTTTTGGGTCATTCTGAGTATCAGATTGCTAACACTCTTAATATCTCTGCTAGAATTGTCAATACTCATGCTCTTAGCATTTTCAGTAAGTTAGATGGACCTTCACAAGCAACTGGTGCGGGTGTTCCCAGAAAACCTTACCCTAGCGGTGATGACTTGGGAGCAGAAGAAGTACCAGAACCAGCAATTCAAACAAGTAATTCAGACACTCCGAGGTGCATTGAGATACAGGTAATTATCTAAAGTTTGTAAGTAGTAATGAGTTATCATTGAGTGTGGCATAGTCCATATAGGATATTTCTACTTTTAATGATGTCTGCGTATCCCTTCTACCTCATAACATCATACATAGTTTGTTGTCAAGCAAAAGCGATGTCTGCCTTGAAAAGTTTGGATCGGAGGGAACCTCCGCTCCAACGCCAGTTGCTTCAAGTCGGGAAACCCTTGCGGCAGTCGCTCATGGGGGGAACCACGCCACTTGCGTGACTGTCGGCAGAGCCGCCCAACGCAGTGGCTCCCCAAGACCGCGCTGCCTTACCAACGCACTGGCTCAACTTTTCGCTACGACGGGCTACTTGTTGTGCAGTTCAACTTGCTGTACAAAACCGAGGATTATTTAGTGCGATCGCTCTATCTGTGTAAATTAGTTTTATTAACGCGCAATCATCGGGATTTCAGCAAGATACCCGGATTGTTAATTGAGGTAGTAACAGTTTAATACGATCGCCTAGCTTGTTGTCGAGTCAAGGCGATCGCGCTTTACAAGTTACTCATGGCGTTGCATCTCACACACAATCTCTAAATATGCAGTATCGTGTTGTTGAGTTGGGGCGATCGCGCTTTACGGTTTACTCATGGTGTTGCATCTCACACACAATCTCTAAATATGCAGTATCGTGTTGTTGAGTTGGGGCGATCGCGCTTTACGGGTTACTCATGGCGTTGCATCTCACACACAATCTCTGGACAACTCTACAACAGGGGTAAAATAGAAGCAATTCCCTTTTATTGAAAACGTCATACTCACAAAAGCAGTGCAAAACTATGGCGTACAGCGACTTTACTCTAGAAAAAGCTGCGGCTGTTTTGGGAATCACCACCCAAGAAGCCGATCTGTTTCCCAAGCTTGTACCTCTTTCTATTCCTTCGTGGTTAAATGAAACTTTAGGAAAGCGAACCCAATTAGCTTTGATTAGTGAAAAGGCTCGGAGCGAATTTATTATTGTACCGATTTTACTAGCCTGTCGCGATCTCAGCCAAGATAGCTTGGCTATTTTCTCTGGACAAAGACTTGATGTCGATCCTGCACAGGGCTTGATTGGGGAATGTGATTTTATTTTAGCAATAGCTCCACCTTTACCACCGTTGCGATCGCCAATTCTCACTGTTGTGGAAGCGAAGAAAAATGATGTTGAAGCTGGGTTAGGACAGTGTATCGCGCAAATGGTAGCGGCGGATTTATTCAATCGTTCATCTGGACAAGCAGAAATACCCGTGTATGGATGTGTGACAACAGGAGAAATATGGCAGTTTCTTCAACTTTCGCAAAAAGTGGCTTTGCTTGATAAGCAAAGATATTACTTGGATAACGTAGGAGCTATTTTGGCAATTGTACAGACAATTGTTCAGCAATTCAGTAGTTAATTTGTGTAACACTTTGTTCTTGCAAGCGCTACAACGGTCTACTTTTTGTGCATTTGACACACAATCTCTGTCATGCGATCGCTACTACGGGTTACTCATAAGTGCATCTGACACACTATCTCTAAATGTTGTCGAGTTGGGGCGTTGGCGCAGCCCGCCGGAAGCATCGCTCTATCTGTGTAAATTACTTTTATTAACGCGCAATCATCAGGATTTCAGCAAGATACCCGGATTGTTAATTGAAGTAGTAACAGTTTAAATAATTATTGCACTTGCTCATGGAAGCCTTTGTAACTACAATGTATGTATGGCTGAGATAGAATTTGAGTGGAATCCCTCCAAAGCTAAAAGCAATGAGCGTAAGCATGGTGTGTCTTTTGAAGAGGCTCAAACTGTCTTTTCTGACGAAAATGCTCGTTTAATTTACGATCCAGACCATTCAGTTGAGGAAGATCGGTTTCTTCTGCTAGGTGTGAGTGATGAGTTTCGATTGTTAGTGGTATCTCACTTGTACAAAAAGAGCGATCGCTATATTCGTATTATCTCTGCTCGTACAGCTACAAAGCACGAACGTAAGCAATATGAGGAGTTTTTGCCATGAGAGATGAATATGATTTTTCTGAGTCTGTTCCTAATCCCTATGTGAAAAATCTGAAAAAGCAGATTACAATCCGCTTAGAAGAAGATGTGATTGAATACTTTAAGTCTCTTGCAGAAGAAACAGGCATTCCCTATCAAACTTTAATTAATCTCTACTTACAGGATTGTGCCAAGTCTAAGCGTAAACCTTCTCTCGACTGGGTATAATCTCTAAATAGTTTGGTGAAGTTGATAGCGCATCATGGATGTGCGGATGGCAGCGTTGCAAGCAGCCTGCCGGAGGCATCGCACTATCTGTGTAAATTAGTTTTATTAACGCGCAATCATCAGGATTTTAGCAAAGTACCCGGATTATTAATTGAGGTAGTAACAGTTTAATGCGTAGGCGCAGCCCGTCGTAGACATCGCCTACCTTGTTGTTGAGTGAAGGCGATCGCTTAACTTCACCCAGTATGAATATGCAGTGGCGTGTTGTCGAGTTGGGGCGATGATTAAAATATAAAATTTCAGTATAATTAGGTGATCGTACAGCAGATGTTTTGGGTACTCTCTTCATAAGCATACATTTGCTAAACGATACTGAAATACCAAAAAGTGTATGAACTCGGCTAAAGTTGGCAATTTTTTCGCATCTCCAAAGACAGGTATAATAGGAGAATTAATTACTATTTTAAATAATGAATATGACTTACAAGTAAACAGTCAAGTCTTTAGGTTAAATCAGTCACAGTTTAACAAACTGATACAAGTCCCAGACACTATACTTCACTTATTGAACCGCCCAGAAGAAATATCTAAAACTCACAAGCAAATTATAGACTCTTTTCTTGAAGCTGCTAGGGTGTTGTACTATGATGGAAAGATGGAATATGAAGTGCTTCAAGCATGGCGGGAGAAGCTTGGATTTACGTTTTCTAATGAAATGTCTTCATTAACGAATTATGGCAACTCATTAGAGTATGGCGGTCTATATCTGGGTGGGGATTGGAGGGATGATTACGATCCACGTTACTAAATTTTGACTCTCCGTTGTCGCATCTCCCTCATTCCCCCATCACACGATCGCCTACCTTGTTGTCAAGCAAAAGCGATCGCACCATTTAATCTAAAAAATCGTCATTGAAAATAGTCTTTAATTTAGCAGTTTTTCTTTGAGCAAAATGCAAGTAAATCCTAAAAAGCCCACTCTATAAGAGTTATACTGTCTTAAGCATCAAAAAAGATTGTTAGTGAATAACCCTAAAACTTACATTTAGGCTAGAAATCGACTCTTTTTTATTCCATCGCCAAAAAACCTTGCCTTAACTGAGTTTGACGTGCGTTTGCGTAGCATTGCCGAAGGCATCGCTCTTAACCCTGTTCTTACAAATCCTCTGGCATAATCACAGAAATTAATTGATTACGATTCTTCCGATAAATTCTAAAATCGCTATCAAATGTTAGTAACTCACTTTCAGGATACAGTTGTGTCATTCTCACGAAACAGGCATCTGCTAACGACATTGGAACTGACTGATATTGCCGTAGCAATTCTTTAATCACTGCCGCTTCTTCACTCAAACACATCGAAATTAATATCTTTCCCTCGTCCAGTAAAGACATCACCGTTTCCTGACCACCGTAGATATTTCGCAACAAAAAACAAGTCTCTACAATCACAGCCTCACAAGTGAGTAAAGGCTGCTCAATTGTAGCTAAGGTGTTAATTACCCAGGCATGAAGATACTCTCTGCGATTAATAAAAGCTACTAATGGTCCCGTATCGATGATGACTCGCTGCTTCATTCAGTTCCTAAACCTTCAAGATACTGTTTGTTCGTCGCCAAATCACCAGGACCACCATCAACACAACCAGCAAATTGTTGAGCTGCTGCCAAAAATGAAATAGGCTCAAATTGTTCAATGTTTGAATTTTGTTGTTTTAGCTTACTTTGCAGAAACTCAATAAAATCTAAGACCTCTTGTTGCTTCTCTGGCGGAAGTGACCGCATTTTTTCAGTGGCAGTTTGTATAATGCTCAAGGCAACCTCCAGACGTTATTCATCCGTCTTTTCCGCGTCCAATCACTTCAGTCTAGCAGGCTAACACTTTATGAAGCAAACGGACAAAAGATCCTGGTGTGGATACAAATTTTATCTGGTGGTGCTCAATTTAGCCGAACGCTAAATTTAGTCTAATAAAACATCATTAAAAAAGTTTTTTAATTTACAGTTTTTCTCTAATGCAGATTTAATTTCATCGAAAAAACTGGACAGAATAACACTTCTATGCTTAGAACTTACAAAGAGATATTTTTATAGGAGAGCGTACAACTCACATTTAGGCTAGAAATCGACTCTTTTTTATTCCATCGCCAAAAAAGCTTGCATTATCACCAATTGTAGGAGCGATCGCCAAGTCCGGAGTAATCCCAAGAGTGCATTTGACGGAAAGGAAGACCCATCTTTTGGAATACATACTTCTCTTTCACACCAGAAGCGATGAGGTCGGGTTTGAGTGCTTTCACAAACTCTTCAAACTCGTATGCGGTAACGTCGTCGTAAACGATGGTGCCGTTTTCGATGTAGTGAGTGGTACGTTTGTAATCGTCGTTGTGAGCAAACTCATAACCTGTACCAATCATTCTCATACCCAAATCTTGGAATGCGGGTACAACGTGACGGGGACGCAGACCACCAACCATCATGGCGACAGTCTTGCCTTCCAAACGTGGACGATACTTGCTAACGATCGCATCCATTGTTGGCTGATATTTAGCAATTACCTTCTCAGCGTTTTCTTGGATCTTCTCGTCAAATTTAGAAGCGATTTCCCGTAAGGATTCAGCAATCTTGGTAGGACCAAAGAAGTTGTATTCCAACCAGGGAATACCGTAAGCTTCTTCCATGTGACGGCTGATGTAGTTCATCGAACGGTAGCAGTGAATCAAATTCATCTTCACGTTCGGTGTCATCATCATTTCATTGATGGTGCCATCACCCGACCACTGAGCAACTACGCGCAAGCCTAGTTCTTCTAAAAGGATGCGGCTAGCCCAAGCATCACCACCGATGTTATAGTCACCAATAATGGCTACATCGTAGGGAGTACCCTCAAACTGCTGTTTGCCTTCTTTTCTTTCCTTGTCGGATCTGGTGAATACCCAGTCACGAACCATGTCGTTAGCAATGTGGTGTCCCAACGACTGAGAAACACCCCGGAAGCCTTCGCAACGCACGGGAACTACAGGCTTGTCAATCTCTTTTGATGTTTTTCTGGCAACGGCTTCGATGTCATCCCCAATTAGACCGATGGGACATTCAGATTGAATGGAAACACCACGGTTGAGGGGGAAGAGTTCGTCAAGTTCTTGGATTAGCTTGACGAGTTTTTTGTCACCACCGAAAACGATATCTCTTTCTTGGAAGTCGGAGGTGAAGTGCATCGTACCGAAGGTGTCAACACCAGTGGTACCAATATAGTAGTTACGACGACCAGACCAAGACCAGTAACCACAACCTACAGGACCGTGGCTGATGTGGATCATGTCTTTAATTGGACCCCAGACCACACCCTTAGAACCTGCATAAGCGCAACCACGAGCGGTCATTACACCAGGAAGAGATTTGATGTTAGACTTAACGCCGCAGTCAGATTTGCCTTCTTCAAATACGTTTATGTGCTTTTCCCGCTTTTTCTTCGCTTTTTCGGGGTAAGCGTCTAGAACTTCTTTAACTAGCTCTTTTCTTTCTTCGACGATGTTGTTGTTTTCTGGAGGTGTCATATTCTGCCTCAGTTGCTCTTTAGGATCTGGTTATAGGGGACGATTAGTCCCCTCTGGGGTTGGGGGAAACGAAAGGGAAAAGGTCAGAGATGAGATTCTTTCCTTTTTCCTTTTGCTGGGTAATTATGCAGTTGCTTTAGCAGCAGCGTCAGCAGCAATCAATTTTTCTGCTTGGTCGTCGCTTTCGAGAATACCGAATTCGATCAACAGTGCTTCTAATTCATCCATTTCAATTGGAGTAGGAATGGTGCTACTCTTAATCACAACAGGATGATTTTCTGCGAACTTATGAAATTGGGATACGGTAGGGTTAGTAGTGAAGAGCAGGCTATTGATAACCGCGCACTAGAAAAACAGTTGATGCGTTTACGCGCTGCTGGGGCAAACAAGATTTTTTACGACGTTGGCAAGCGTACCAATGATAAGCGCAAAGGAATAAATCAGTTAATAAAATACATTGAATCGAGTAACCCAGGACAAATACAGACATTAATATTTACTCGGCTCGATCGCATATCCGCTTCTATTGTGCTATTTTATCAGCTAGTCGAAGTTTGCAAGGCAAAGAAAATTAAACTTGAGGCTTTAGATGATGCGATTGATTTAGATTCGGTGGGAGGAGAGTTTTCAGCAGATGTGCGGGTTTTAATTGCCAAGCACGAAGTAAAAATGTTGTCGCTGCGAGTGCGTAAAGATTTGGAGACAAGAAAGAAGAACAAAAAACCCAGCTATAGACCCCCATTTGGCTTTAAAGTTGGTGGTGACAACTACGACCATTACGAATTTGATACAACTCCTCTAGTTTGTTTGTTGGATGATTTGAGGGAATTAACTGCGGTTGATGTAGCAAAGATGAGGGTTGAGGCGTTTTTTGAGTGTGGTTCTATTCGTTCGGCTACCAAAAAGATGAATGGTTTGTTTGGGGTGTGGAGAATTCAACCAAGAAATGCTCAACCAGACCGAGTAAACATAGTTAACGAAGAGGATGATATTAATAGTAGGTTATGGTCGAAGACTGGTAGTGCCACATCCAATGGATTATTTTTGAGTAGTTCTGGCTTGTCAGCTTGGTTAACAAATCCGGTAATTGCTGGGGGTACGGTGATTGACAAAACCGCACCTGGTAAAAAGTACAGTAAACCGCGTCATGAGCTAAATATTCATTGGGGAACCCATGAAGGAATAATTAGTATTGAGCAACGTGACAAGATACTAAGTATTTTAGCTAAAAATAAACACAATCGCTGGGCAACCGATGATACGGCAGAGAGCAAGATATTTTCTGGACTAGTTTATTGCGCTCATTGCGGTTCAAAAATGACCATCAATGGTACTCAATATTTAAAAAAATCTCAAAAGAATATCAGTTATTTTCAGTGTTTGTACTACCGTAATAATGGTACTTGTGCTAATAAAACCATGATTTCCAGCGTCGAACTGGAAAAGCAGGTTATCAAGATGCTTACTGTGGAAGCAGAACGCCTAAGTATAATTGGTATTGGTGTCGTTAAAGTGGAAGAACCATTAGAGTTAATCACTCTTAAGCAACAACTAGCCCAACTCGAGCGGATACCCGGTAAAAATATTAGTATCTCAAAAGCGATCGCTCAAATCAAAGAAGACATCTTGCTGAAAATAACCAGCTTGGCTAACATTCAGACTGAATGGACAATTTCACGCGATCGCATTATTAAAGCATTTGCAAACCCTGAGTTTTGGGATTCGATTGACTCATACACCGATAAGAAACGGTTACTCTCGGAGTGCGTCCGAGAAATTAAGGTAGATGGTATGAGGGTATCAAATATCAAGTATCGGCATCAGACTTAAGCAAATATTTTGATTGCTTGCTTTCTTTTTTAGCTGCCTGCTTTTTCTCAAAGGCAATAACCAGACGTGCCACGAGTTCGGGAATTGTTTCTTGATGTGGGGGTTTCTGTTCGGAGTCCATAAATTGACTTGTTCGCCATTATTAAGGTTATTAGCTTGGCGAAAAATTTCTGTTAGCAGTGATAATTTTGAGGTTATTTAATTTGTATAAACTTATAAAACTAAGTTAATGAATATTTCCAGATTAGTAATAAAATTTTGCAGAAAATCAAGATGCATTTGCTAAAGGAATATCTTCTGCATAACCAGCAAAATATTTTACCTGTGCATGTTCGACAGATTGAGAACGCATGACCGATGAAGGTTCGACAGCGTAAACTGAATATCCACGTTCGGCAATCGCTCGACTATAACCTCCTGTACCAGCACCAATATCAGCAATAATACTTTTCTTTGGTAGGTTGAGTAAATTAATTAGAGAATTTACAATCCTCAGATCGGGAAGACGCGAAGATCGAGTAGACTTTGCCAATGGAATTGTAGATAGTCATTATTAGTAACCAGTATTTTTATCCACGACATTTCGCATATTTTTTCCGTGGTGGTAGCGTGTTAAATTATCGAGGAAAAGTGCAAGCGATCGCTGACGATAGATTTGGGAGAATGACCAGAACAGTGCGAAACAATCTTCTTGCATTAGTAACCTACATTTTTGTCCACAATATTGCGTAGTTTTTCTCCTCTTTGATAACTTGTCAAATTGTCGAGGAATAACTTCACAATCCGGCTGCGAAGTTGTGGTGTAAGTGCTGAACAATGAGGTGTTATAAATGCATTAGGCAAAGACCAAAAGGGACTTTCTGTCGGTAGTGGATCCGTTTCAAATGTGTCTAAATGCACTTCTCTATCCAACCCTCACGCAGAGCAGTCAGCAAGGCATTTTCATCTTAGTACAATCGCTACACAACGTCTGTGGTGGCAGGAGCTTGATTACTATGAAGTTGGGGACGCATAAAGTGCGCGATCTGCCGAGCAACCTTCTCCCAAAGGGAGACGCTGCGCGAAGGCAAAACCGAGCGGGGTAGGGGCACAGCATTGCTGTGCCCGTACACTACTATACCAAAATCTCTCCTCCCGGAGCCACAAAAGAGAAAAGGGGCAGGCTTCATGGCTTGTCGTAAGGCATTGAACGTTAGTCGTGGGGATAAAAAAGCCTGCCCCTTTTCTTATGGCATATTCGACCCGCTCGGTATGAAGTGAAGATCCGCAACGTGTAGCGTATATAGGTAAAAGGTTGCTCGTTTTTCTCTCTTTTTTTCCACGGGGTGACAACTTTGTTAATTCGTGGTTTTGACTTTGTAGAAGATGCGATCGCAAGCAGCATTGCCATGCAAGCCGCTATCTCGGCGTGGTAGTTTTTTAGAAGTCCTCAAGCCCTTCGATCAAAAAGAACTCTCATGATGTTTCGCCCAATCTTTCATCTTGCCTTAAGCGTCCGAGACCTCGAAGAGTCCAAAAACTTTTATGTTACCACCTTTGGTGCAAAAGTCGGTCGTGTCCGTGATAAGTGGCTCGACATATTTCTCTTTGAAGCTCAGATTACTTTGCACGAACGACCTTCTGAGGTTTTACCGATGAGAGAACATGGCGTGCGTCACTTCGGTGCGGTTTTGGCGTGGAGTGATTGGGAGGAACTTGCGAATCGCCTTGATGAAATGAGGGTTCAGTTCAAGGTAAAGCCAAATGTTTCTGGTGTGGGTACCGACGCAGAGCAAGCGAAGATGCTATTAAGCGACCCGAGCGGAAATGCAATTGAAATAAAGGCATACAGAAATCTATCTGTCGCCTTGGAAATTGAAGACTTGCAAGAGTAGTAGTTGGCAAAAGTTATACATCGACTGGCGTTGCCCAAAGAATGTTACAATATGCACACTTGGGAATTGAGACTTTCATCTTTTCTGGCTATCCGCATCTAGAAGAAGCCTACCGCATCGCCGAATTACTCTTTGGGCATTTACCGTTGGAAAATATACCTGTTGTAGAATTATAGCTGACTAGTCCGTTTGGCGAGATAGTTGCCAATCGGGAATTAAGCGAACAACAAGTAAAACAAAAAACCGCAGCTACCGTAGATTAACTGAGAAATTATTACTAGGATTTGACAAAATGGCTCATATTTTAGGAATTGCAGGCAGTCCTTCCCATCCTTCCCGAAGCTATAGCTTAGTAGAGTACGCTAGCAAAATCCTCTCACAACAAGGTTTCACGGTAGATATCATTTTGGCGCGTGATATCCCTGCTGAAGATTTAGTATTTGGGCGTTACAATAGTCCTGCCTTGGAAAAACCGAAAGCTTTATTAGAAAAAGCTTCGGGTGTGATTATTGCGACACCAATTTACAAAGCTGCATACACAGGTGTTCTAAAAGCCTTTTTGGACTTGTTACCGCAGAAAGCCTTAGCAGGAAAAGTCATACTCCCAATTGCCACAGGTGGGACAATCGCTCATTTATTGTCTATAGAATATGCTTTGAAACCTGTGCTGTCAGAATTAGGAGCTAGGCACATACTAAGCACTATTTACACTGTAGATAAGCAAATTCAAATACAACCTGATGGGAGTATCCAGCTAGATGCAGAAGTTGAGCAGAGGTTACAGGATGTTGTGCAGGATTTGGTAGAAGCGATCAGTATTTCTCTCACAAAAGAAGTAGCTCACGCTGGTTAGCGCTTAATGTTTCTTCTCCCGGTTGCAAGTAGCAGATGGGTTATTCCTCGCGGCGTGTCGCCGGACAGAAGCTTCTGTCCGGCGAACCGCCGCCCCATTTGCTACTTTTCTCAACAATTGTTAATAAAGAGACGTTCCGCACCAATTAACCAACTCATATTTGTTGCTCTCAATGATTCAATGTGTGTTCGTCCCAGTCCCTCCCTGTTTTTTCAGGTGAGGACACATGATTGAGATTGTTTTGCTTGTTTTGCGTAGTATCAGCAGATAAATCCCGTTCAGAAATTTGAATGAGCGATCGCGCTTCAATGAAAGAAGTGATTTTTTGCTGCAAAATACCTTCTTGGCACTCTTGTTCGTGCGATCGCTCTTCCCTGACTCAGAGATATCAATTCGTGATAGTAACAGTGCAAAAGATCGTGTTTATCTTCGCTGGGGTTAGCAGTAACTTCGTATACTCAAGCACCAATTTATTTAGTGTATGCTTGTTTGCTATTTTCCAGTATTGGCAGAGCATTTAATAAGCCTGCGGGTGATGCTTTGGGGTGGCAGTTGATACCGACTAGCGCCTATACGAATGCAGCCACTTGGAATAGTAGCAGCTTTCAACTTGCGGCAGTAACCGGACCAGCTATAGGAGGATATGCGATCGCTTATGAAGGAAGTGCAACAGGAGTATATGTAATTGCAGCTTTTATTACCTTCTTGTCTAATGCGATCGCACTTCTCCATCAAATGCGATCGCACCATACTTTTCCTCTCCATATCTGCAACCTTGACCTAATATAACAATAAAGCTTTTAGCTGTATACGCTACTACTGTTTGATAATAATACAGCGCGATCGCATTATCTTGTGATTGTAAGTTTAAAATCTAAACAAATTTTCCCAATTATTCCGCTACATTTTTCAAACGACACTCATCGGACAACCATTAACCCGCATAACTTAGCGCTTATTCGATGAACTATAGAGTACTCTTGTTGCGGTTATTGACGACAGTCGATTGGAACCTGCCCAGATCAACCGCATCAATTAGAAGACGGTTGTCCGATGAGTGTCTTTCTTTGGCGTTGCTGAATCAAGATATGAATTTACCTCACGCAAAGGCGCAAAGGCGCAAAGAGTAAGAGTTTAAGATACCTAGTTTTTGAACTTCATATTTCAATTCAGCAACGCCAAAAAAGAGGCGTTGCATAATTGAAGTATGAATTCAAGCGATCGCTATGCAATGTCCAAGGTGTGCATCAACTCATATCCGCAAGAATGGCAAAAAATATGGTAAACAAAATTACATTTTTGTCCAATGCGGTCGTCAATTTATTGATTCTTATGAGCCGCAAGGATACTCGGAAGAAATTAAACGTGAGTGCTTAGAAATGTACGTGAATGGCTCTGGCTTCCGTGCAATAGAAAGAGTGAAAAAAGTACACCATACAACAATAATCAACTGGGTTAAAACGATTGGGAAGACCTTGCCAAACGCTCCAAATTATGATGAAATTCCGGAAATAACTCAGGTAGATTAATTAGAAACTTTTATTGGTCAAAAAAAACAAAATTTGGTTATGGACAGCAGTAAATAAGCATGTTCCAGGTATTATAACCTGGGTTTTAGGAGATAGAAGTTCTGAAACATTTAAATTATTATGGAATATCATAAAATGTTGGAATTCTTATTTTTATGTCACAGATGGCTATCCAGTCTATCCATGTTTTATTAGTGATGAAGACCATATTGTTAGTAAAATATATATGACTAGAGTAGAAGGAGAAAATAGTCGTTTAAGACCGGAGGCGGAGCGTCTCAGGCTCCGCATTATTTAGCTCGATTACATAGAAAAACATTCTGTTATTCGCGCGTCAGAAGAAATGCTGAAATTTTCCATTCGGTTAGTAATACATTATCTTAAGTATGGTGACGATGCACTGCGGGCGCAGTGCGCCCGCTTTTCTTGAGGCGATCGCATGATTCATACTTTGATTCAGCAACGCCAAAAAAGAATTACATATTCGGATAAGTGAACGCAGACTTAAGAAGTTACGCTTATTGGCTGTAGAAAAAGATAAGACTGTTACCCAAATAGTAGAAGACTTAATTGATACCTTACCCGAACCGAAAAAATCTAACGCCACTGAGGCGTAAACGCCTTAAACGGCTTTCATCCCTTGTCTGAAGCACGTATGTGTATCTACGCCACGCTTCGATACACATACTCAAGGGTTTTCAGCCTGTGTTTTTATAAAAAAAGCGCGAGCCGAAAATATTCCCCTGTTATACAATGTTGTAAAATGCCTGTAGATTCCTTGTCAAACGGGTTTCCTACTTGTTGGGAAAACGAATTGAATCGAAATATCACTAATATAATAGAATACGGCGAACTAATGGCAATAATCGCCTCGCCAACAATTATCAAATTCCAGTGGACGAGCAATTTAAGACGTAGGAGCATTGCGAAGACTATGAAAGAAGATACCACCGAAATTACTAGTTTTCACGCTCATGTCTACTTCGATACCGCAAGTCGTGATGCGGCTGCCCGTGTACGCGATGACTTGGGTGCTAGATTTGATGTACAGCTAGGACGCTGGCATGAGAAGCCCATCGGACCACACCCAAAAGCGATGTATCAAGTTGCATTTTCACCGGATCAATTTAGCCAGGTTGTTCCGTGGTTAATGCTCAATCGTGAGGGTTTAGATATTCTCGTCCATCCGAATACAGGCGATGATGTGAAAGACCATACTGAGCATTCTTTGTGGCTGGGAGAAAAACTAGAATTAAATATCGACTTCCTTCGACCAGTTAGAACGAGCTAAAAAAATGTGAGTTCGACAAAGCTAAAAAATATTTGTGTCAAATTTTACCGTAAAGTCATTTCATGGGCGGCTTCTACCATCGTTACATCCCCTCTAACTTGTTCAATCGAACCACCTTCAAAGGTCATGTAGTCGAAGACAGAAAGCGTCAATCATCGATGGTCCAAGCGTCAGCGTTTTTTGGTGAATTGAACTGCAATCTTATTGTTTTTCCAATCAAAGCGCGGAGTTTCAACGGCTTGCACATCGCGCCCGATCGCTGTTGCAAACGCTGCTGCTACATCGTTGGGCGAAACATCTTCGCCGCGCAGCTCTTTAATTCGTTTGCCCGTCCAATCTTCAAGCATTGCTTCTGCACACACACGCCCGATGTCGGCAGTGGAAACCATCGGGATTTGACGCTCAAGCGGCGTTAAGAAACTCGGCAATACCCCTTGCTCTTTGGCTGTTGCGACAACACCTGCCCAGTTCTGCATAAACCAGGCGCAACGCACGAACGTCACCCAAACGCCCGTCTCACTCATCATTTGTTCTTTGTAAGTGAGTCGTGAGAATGTTTCCCGTCCCACTTGGCAAGTGCGCTCCAACAGACGATAAAAAGACAAACCGTTTTAAGCCCGAACGCTTCACGGCTACTTGCAAATTTTTTCCGATTTTTTCGGCTTCCGCAAACATATCGGGTTTGTCGTAGGCGGGAGGGTTCATCAAATAAGCGACTTGGGCACCTTCAAGTGCTTTGGCGATTGAATCGGCATCATATCTCCGGTAACAAAAAAGCTTAGAGACAACAATTCATCAAAAGGTTCTGATTCTGGGAGAATTGCGGTCAGTTCGTCTGTTGTTTCAAAGCTCAAAATCCGCACATGAAGACCGTTTCGCAGTTTTATTGTCCGATCGTAGATGTTAGAAGCAAGTCGATTGTTTCCTTTGTAGAGAATTTGGCGATCGTCTTTGTAAAGCGTTGCTGTGCCAGTTTGCAGACTCTCTAAAAATAGTTCGTTTAGTTCTTCACCAGTTAGGATTTTTACCATTTTTTGAGTATTATGTCAATTATTCTTAGTTTTAATTAAAAAGATTTGTATTATTATTGCATGAAATTGCAAGTAAAAAGCGATCGCATATATCAACCCAAACACAGAGCGTTGGCAAAGCCCGTAAATATCAAACATCTGCAATTTACCAACGCAACTTGGTAGAATCAAGATTGGGCGATTATCTAGCCTCCATTCCCAAATCGCTGCTAACAGTCATGTTTCAAGGTTAAAAGTCAAAAATTTTGTATGGCAAAAGACCGATTTCACGATGCAGTTAGAAGTGCTTTAGAGAAAGAAGGATGGATAATTACTGCCGACCCGTATCAGATGAGTGTTGGAGATGTAGATTTTGAAATCGATTTAGCAGCAGAAATGTTAGCTGCCGAACGAGCAGGTGAAAAAATTGCAGTCGAAATAAAGAGTTTTATCGGACGCTCAAATGTTTCGGATTTCCATACTGCCCTTGGGCAATTTATCAACTATCAATTTGCCTTAGAAGAGTTTGAACCAGAACGAAAACTTTATCTTGCAGTACCTGAATCAATTCATAACACATTTTTTCAGCGTCGTTTTACCCGGTCAGTAATTGAACGAACTCAAATTCGCCTACTAGTTTACGATGAGAAACAGGAGGTTATTGTCCAATGGCTGTAGAGCAGTATCGTCAAATTATACAACAGTTAATTTTAGAACGGGCGCAACGGCGATCGCCTGTAGAAGAAATAGAGACACAAGCTATTCTAGATACAGAGCGCGACCATTACCTTTTGCTCCATACAGGCTGGCGCGGTAATCGTCGAACACATGGATGCAGTCTGCATCTCGATATCAAAGATGGTAAAATTTGGATTCAGCATGATGGAACCGAAATCGGAATTGCTACACAACTGCTCGAAATGGGTGTACCTTCATCTGATATCGTTTTAGCTTTTCACTCTCCCTATATGCGTCAATTTACAGAATTTGCCACCAGTTAACTACGTACCCTGCGAGCAGAGGTATTTTGTTGGGCAATTTCTAACAGTTGTTCCCAATTAGATACTGTGTGAATTGACATTTTGCACCTCTTGCATTAAACTAACTTTTACAAAAATTCCCGAAAATATCGGTATCAGGCTAAATGCACGGACTATGAAAACTGTTTTAGAGTTAGCGATGACGATCGCCTGACTGACAAAGTAGTGGTCAAAGCAGTATCAAGATTGATAATTCATTGTGATGTACCCAAGTGTAGAATTATAACTTAAATAGTTTTTGAATCACTTTTAGGATAGATAGATTTTTTCACTTTATCCTCGCTCCGTAATTCCCAAATATCATCACGTTTTCTCTGTTCCTTATCTACTAATAATTGCAGATGTTCCGGTAATTTTGTTTTTTGACAAAGTGACCATAACTCTCCATCTAGCAAGTCTATTTCAATTTTTCCAAAAAACATTTATTTATCCTTTATTTAGTAAAATTTTTGTTGTGAACTATCCATTTTTTTGACATATGGATAAATTTTATTGAATTTGTGAGAAACAAACTGCACCAGACGCAGAGAACATAGAGAAAGAGAACGGAGAAATTTTAACAGTTGATGCGCGGATTGTTATATAAACTTACGGACTTATGCTATTAGTCTAGAAATTTATTTTTAGGCGGAATATGGGGTAGGTGCAATATGTGAGCAATTGAATTTTTTAAGTAACGGATCTATTCTTCAATATACGGTAAATTGATTGACTTGCCGTAGTATTGACAAATATAATTATGAGAGTTACACAAATTGCGCCAAAATGCAAGGGGTAATGAAAATAAGTGCGATGCCTGCGGCGGGCGGAGCCATCGCGACCGTTGCACCAATATGTGCGTCATAATTATTTTTATGTGAGCGTTATACACCGCGCACAACGAGGAGGAACGTGAAAATCTCGCAAGTTAGCGTTATTGATATCAGCGGGTTAATAAAAAAAAGCGGCGATTTGACAGTTCCATCTCAAATCGCGCAAGCGTGTCGCGAGTGCGGGTTTTTTTATATCGTTGGACATGGCGTAGATGAAAAGTTGCAGCAAAGGCTGGAACAACTCAGCCGACAGTTTTTCGCTCAGGATCTGGAAACTAAGCTGAAAATTCGCATGGCTAGTGGTGGTAAAGCATGGCGGGGGTATTTCCCGGTTGGAGGTGAACTAACATCTGGTAAACCTGACTTGAAAGAGGGTATCTATTTTGGTGCGGAACTAGGAAAGGATCACCCACTTGTGCAAGCTGGTACTCCGATGCACGGTTCTAATCTTTTCCCTGATAACATACCTTTATTCCGCGAAACAGTGCTGGAATATATGGAGGCGATGACGCAACTTGGACATACGCTAATGGCTGGTATTGCTCTGAGCTTAGGGCTGGAAGAGTCCTATTTTGCTGACCGTTACACATCAGATCCGTTGACATTGTTTCGTATCTTTAACTACCCGACCTCTGATGATCGAGATAGGTGGGGTGTGGGAGAACACACTGATTACGGTGTTTTGACGATTCTCAAACAGGACGATTCCGGGGGATTGCAAGTGAAGTCAAAGTCAGGCTGGATTGCTGCGCCTCCTATTCCCAATTCATTTGTGTGTAATATCGGGGATATGCTGGATCGGATGACGGGAGGATTGTATCGTTCTACACCTCATCGCGTTTTGAATGTGTCGGGAGGCGATCGCCTTTCGTTCCCGTTCTTTTTCGATCCCAATTTCGATGTTGAGGTGAAGCCGATTCAACTTTCGGCGGTGGTGAATGATGATAAGCAGCAACGCTGGGATAAAGCTAGCGTTCACGACTTTCGCGGGACTTATGGTGATTATGTATTGAGTAAGGTGTCGAAAGTTTTTCCAGAGTTGCGGCGATCGGTTTTGTAGAAATTTGGGTGGAATTCAATTATTTTTTTCCTTTGAGAGTAATACACGAGTACTTTAATAATCACTTCAGAACGAGCTTTTTCTATATCAAAGCGCGATCGCCCACGGTAAATCCTCTAAAATACCTTGGAGTCTTGAACTTGGCGTGATTTCTTCGATTGAGTCAGGGAAAAAGCGAACTCCCTCAACGGTTGTCAGACGAAAATCTTGCTTTACTTTGTCGATGGTAAATTGACTGTAAAACATAGTCGCAAGCTAGGAAGAGTTGGAGGTGTTTTATCACTCCATAACATTATCAAAACCAGGAATTTTTCGCGCATTATTAGTAGTTGCGGCTTGGTTTTGGTTATTTTCTTTCTCTTTAGTTGAAATACTCGGATCGAGTGGTATTACTTCTGAAGTTATTAAAGGTACACAAGAAATCAGTAAAGTACAAGCTCAAATTTTAGCTGGTTTTTTCCAGGTGGAGACTGAATTATTTATTTAAAGCGGTTTAAATATATAAGGTTCCTTTTCTTTATTCTGAGGATTTTTTTGGACTTCCAGCAAACTCACTGACAATTCACGACTGCCTTTAAAATCGATTGTTCCAGTTGCACCTTTAAACGAGAGTTCGCGAATTTCTGTCGGTGAAACCTTATTACCTCCGTTTTGCTTCAAAACTCTAATAATCGCATTAGTTGCGTCATATGCCATAGCTGACCGCCAGTTAACATCACCATCCCAAAGCTTTCTAGCGTTACCTAAGAATTTATCCCCTTCTTCATCTGCTGGATTCCAAGGTACTGGCATTTTCATTCCCTCTACATGACTACCATTTTGTTTTTCAACTGTTAAATAAGTATTCATTGTAGGAGAACTCCATACGGGCAGAGGGTTTGGTTGCGTTTTATTTACTCTTGCAATGCGTATGGCTTTTTCAATTCTGTTTACCGAAGGAGCTAATAATAAAGTATTTGACCCACTTGCTTGAGAAAATATATTTTGAATGTATGAATCACTTATCTTATCATCAATATTACTCAAATCACACGGAGTGTTATTGAGAATCATATTTTGAGGGGGTTGGTTACTAACATAAATTCTCAAATCATTAGCAAATTCATTATTATCATTTGAATCGCTATCAACACAAATGAGAATGTTGGGTACTTGTGAATTTGAAGCCTTCTTTATTTCCTCAGCCACATGTCTAGCAAAATCAGAAATAGGAGGAAATATGACAAATACATATTGTCTACTGAGGTTTCCAGCAAAGGTAGTGGGAGAAATCATTACCTTTTGATTCTTATTATAAACATCTGCTCCAGCCATAGAGGCTTTAGCGTCGTTATGTCCTACAACAGCTAGAATTTTGTTATCAGGATTTACGAACTCTCTAGCAACCTGAGTTGCTAAATTGGGATCGTTATCGTCATTTGCTATTACAACTTGTAACCATTTTCCTTGAATACGATTGGCATTGGGTTCATGATTGACTTCATCTTGAGCCTGAGCTACACCTCTTAATATTTCCTTTGCAACACTTGGATTAGTACCAATGGGAACACTGACAGCTATTATGATAAAATTTTCATTTGCTGCTGCCTCTGCATTATTTTTGTAAATTAATGCTTCTGGATCGTTGAGATGCTTATCTGATCCTTTTGGATTGTTGGGATGCGGATCTCGATCTTCTTGAAATTTCTCTGCGGCTATCTGATATCTGCCTGATTTAAAATTATCTATTGCCTCTTGCTTCTTAGTATTTACGGGTTCATTTTTAAATAAATATTTTTCTCCTAAACTAATATTAGGATTATCTTTCATATCACTCTTTTTGGGGGTTATAGTCGGTGATGTTGTTGTAATTAGAGTAGGATTTTGAGTAGGATTTTGATCAGCCGAAATTATTAGAAAAATAATATAAATAATAATCAAAATAGAAATAAATCCTATTAATAACCATAAAATTATTGCTTGAGATATAAGACGAGATTTAATATTTTGAATATCTCTATTACTCAACCCTAAATTTTGCTGAATAAGTCTCAATCTATAGTCTGTATTGTCTCTATTAAGGATAGGATAACCACGTCTTATTGCCAGATTAAGCTCTTGCTTATACTGGTTTAATCCTTGCCGACGTTCTTCTAGGACTTGCTGTTCAATTTCATTTATGTCACCGTTGCATAATCCTGAAGATTGTCTCAGTTGTCTATGAGTCTGTTCATTAACTGGATAATTATCTTGAACTGCTTGATGAAAGTTTTGCCTATACTGGTTTAATCCTTGCTGACGTTCTTCTAGGACTTGCTGTTCAATTTCATTTATGTCACCGTTGCATAATCCTGAAGATTGTCTCAGTTGTCTATGAGTCTGTTCATTAACTGGATAATTATCTTGAACTGCTTGATGAAAGTTTTGCCTATACTGGTTTAATCCTTGCTGACGTTCTTCTAGGACTTGCTGTTCAATTTCATTTATGTCACCGTTGCATAATCCTGAAGATTGTCTCAGTTGTGCGTGAGTCTCTTGATTAACTGGATAATTATCTCTAACTGCTTGATGATAGTTTTGCTTATATTGCTCGACTTTTTGGAGACGTTCATCAAGAACTAGCTTTTTAATCGGTTCTACATCTTCATCTCTTAATCCTAAATGTTGCTGATAAATTTTCAATTCCTGGCAAGTTTTTGTAGGCAGAGGATACCGATCATTAATTTCTTGACGAAATAGCTCCTCGTATTCTTTTAAATTATTTTCACGATCTCGACAAGGTTTCAAAACTTCAGTTTCAATTGCATCAGTTTCTTCAGGTGATAAACCTAAGTTTTTTCTTAATCTCTCTAATGTTCTGCGTCCAAGACGTGAAATATTACAATGCTCTGCACTTTCTGCTAACTCCTCAACTTTTTTGCGATATTTCAGTTCTGGCTTGCCTTTTGGAGCTTGAGCAAGCAAGATAGCGTAGCCTTCTTTAGTAGTGTAAATTTCTGGTTCCATGCTTGGTGCAGATATTTTAACTTGCTTTTTAGCGTAGTTATGCAACTCGCCTATAGAAATCTCACCATTGCCATTCTCGTCTGCTGCTCCTGTTTCTATACCTTCTACTAGATATGATGTATAAACTCCATCGAGGGTAGGTTGAAGAGATGTCGAAGATGTGAGAACAGCCCGTCCTTCTCCACCTAATTGCTCTTCGATATTGACTTTGACATTAATATCATTCGGACTTCTTGCTAACATCCCATGAGAAAATGCCCCACTATAGCAACAGTCAAGAATAACAACCTGACGCTTTGAGCGACTATCACTCATAACTCTATGGACAAAGCTAGCTTCGACTGCTGTTGCAAATGGAGCATCTTCTCTGGTTCTGGTAGTTGCAAAATAAAGATCGCCACTCTCTTTATTCTTTAACCCATGACCAGCCAAGTAAAGTAGTACTAGGTCATCTTTTTTACATTTATCGAACAAGTTGTGAATCGCTTCTCGCATTGTTTGAAGATCGGGATTTGGGAGACACTGTATATTTTCCTCCGCAAATCCACACATTTCTGGGTGCAATAAGACTCTCGCCATCTCCTGCACATCATTTTCAACTTTCTGAAGTTCGCATAAGTTGGGAGAATCGTACTTACTCACACCAATTAATAGTGCAAATTTACCCATCTTTAAATTCCTTTATTGCTTTTAGATATTTTTATGCATCCTGAATTGCAAGCAATAATTCCCGTAATGCTTCAGCAATATCATTAGAGGCACGTTAGTACTTTATGTATTTTTCATCAGTTCCAGTATTTTCTGCGTAGCGACTTCGAGTTCTTGTTTACTGCTAGCCTCTATGCTAAATTCTGTACCGTCAGGCTTCTTAACGGTTATCTTTATCGGTTTGTTGCCAAGGCGATCGCCTAAAAATCCCAGAAATTTCTTTAAATTGGTAATACTGACCTCTGCGTTTAACACTCCTAGCAGAGCTGGTACAATGCCTCCTCTGCTGACATCCTTTGTTACTTCTTCTGACTCCGCAATACTGGCATCTTCTGCTAAATCTTTTATATCCCGTAACAGACTTCGGGTTAGCTTGTCCAATTCCTCATCATCTAATTCTGGATCTGTCAGCGAAATCTTAAGTTTTATTGTAGATTCGTCAATCATACTGTTGCTTTAGCCAATTTAATATGTATGGCAATGATTATTACGCATTTACACTTAAATTGTCATTAAAATTTTATATTTTTTCTGAGAAAATAAATCAATTAGACAAACTTTCGGACAAAAAAGGGCTTATATTGATTTAGTAACAGTTTTAACGTAATTGATAAAACTTGCGGTCGGGCGTTGAGAGCATCAAGACTACCCAAATTTCTAGGAGCGATCAATTTCTCCTTCTCGTTTAAATCCTTTGCACAATTTCTCTCACCCAAGCTTCCTCCTCAGTAGATAACGCGGGTTTTAGCGATTGTGAATAATCGATCGCCAAATCAAATCTAGCGCGATCGTAAACTTCGTTCAGTAATCTCTGCAAATCAACCACAGGCTCAAGTTCTTCCTCGCGCAGGGGAACAGGAAAAGCGGGAATTGCATCTTTCAGGTCAAAAGTATACAAATCTGCGTCCGGTCTTTTGTAACTGCGACTAACCAAAATACGATAGCCTGTGTCAGTTGCTCCCAGGATAGGCATTGCTTTACCCAACCTTAACAAGTCAATTTCTACCAAGTTGGTTGCAGATACCAAAATCTTCTGTCGTTTGCCAAGGTAAGCTGCGCGACCTTCCTGAGAGCGTTTATTTTTAGGCGAGAGTACCTCGATAACACCAACGACTTCTCTGCTTTGAGTCGATCGCACTGACAAAAATCGTTCTATCACCTCTTCGGGCATTGGAACTTGCACCTTGCGAGGTTCGGCAAGTTTTGCAGCAATCAATGTCCCTGTATCCGTGGTGGTACGGTTGGCAACTGCTACATCGGCAATTCCTACCAGTAACACATCATCCACACTGGTGTAAACTCGCTCTTCAATGGAAACTCGGTATTTTGGAGCAATTTGGGGAGTAAGGTCATCAGCGATCGCCACAATCAGTCGATTGTGAACTTGATGCCAGAATTCCGGCTGCTCCAGATACGGATTCATTCCAGGAAAAGGATTTCTCATTGCGCTCTCTCCCCTTCATAGAACCATTCTATCCCAACCCAAGGTCGCAACTCGACTTTCCATGTCCAAGCATTGCTTTGTTTGGTGCAGGATATTGAGATAAGCTTGAGCGAATGTCCTTCAAAGACCGAGGCGATCGCATCCGGATCTAAAAAACTATATTGAAAATAATCAGAGCAATTGCAGCGATCGCCAATCAGTAAATACAACGTGCGATCGCTTAATTTTTTGTGTTCTTTTTTCACAAGTCCTATAAGTATATCAGGTTGCCCTGCCGAAGAAAAGCACTAGTAAAGCTTTATGAAGGCAAACGTCTGCTGACTGCACCTACAATTAATGCGATGGTTGACATCTGTGCATCTCCTAATTTAAATCGTTTGGACAACGGCTCCGCAGACTTACACTATTTCATCAAATTCTTGAAGTGAGTTAATTTCTGGCTTCCTGATTATGTATCAACAATTTCAGGAAAAGATTCTTACACTCCATGCTGCTTAAACCATGCTTGCAGGCGTTGCCAACCTTGTTTAGCGTCTCTTTCGCGGTAGGAGGGGCGATAATCGGCAAAAAAGGCATGGGGTGCATCTGGGTAAACAATGATTTCCGATTTGCTAGTACCTGACTTCAGCTTCAAGCGCATTTGTTCCACCGTGTCAAGAGGAATACCCTGATCTTGTCCGCCATAAAGTCCGAGAACTGGGACTTTCAGCGTAGAGGCAATATCAACAGGATGCTTGGGTGTTAGTTCCGTAACATCACCTACGAGTCGCCCGTACCAAGCGACACCTGCCTTCACTTGAGGATTGTATGCTGCATACAGCCAAGTAATACGACCACCCCAGCAGAAACCTGTAATTCCCAACTTATTACTATTCCCCTTTGCTGACTTTACTGCCCAGTTTACTGTGGCATCGAGGTCGGATAGCACTTGAGCATCTGGTACTTTAGCGACTATCGGGCGAATTTCTTCGATGCTGCTTAACTTCGAGACATCACCTTGACGCACAAATAATTCCGGTGCAACTGCCACATACCCCAACTTGGCAAAGCGACGGCAAACGTCTTGAATGTGTTCGTGTACACCAAAGATTTCCTGAATTACTAGCACAATCGGGAAATTTCCACTTTTTGCAGGCATTGCCCTATAAGCCGGAATTTCGCCATCTTTGACGGGAATTTTCACCGCACCCGCGACTAATCCTTTACTGTCGGTGGTGATGACTTTAGCAGAAACGGGTTGCACTGCAAGGGCAAAACCTGTTGCTAGGGTAGCTGTTGCAATAAATTGACGGCGCGTTATCTCTTTCATTATTATCTTAAGTTATGCGATCGCTTTTGCTGTAAATGACTTTTAATCAAGCAGCTATTGGGTTAACTAGGATAGTTCGATTATTTCTCATGAATAATTGTAAATCATCTTCAGCTCCCCTAGCGGAGCTTGTTAAGCCAGCAGCTTGCTTGTTAAGGTTTACTGTGATATTGTTTTAAATTCTAAAATACGGTTAATCTATCAAGTTAGTGTAGTATATAAGAGTAAGGAAATCATTTAAATTAGTTTGTTAGTTAGAAGCTGAATATTAAGCAAAGCTTTCCATGCAGATCCAAACTGTTGGTATTTTAAGTCCGGGTGACATGGGGCAGGCGATCGCCTCCGTACTCAATCAGCACAAATTGAGGACAGTAGCTGCTTTAGAGGAACGAAGCGATCGCACTATCGCATTAGCAAAAGCAGCAAACATCGAGGATGTCGGTTCCCTCAAACAGCTGGCGATCGCATCGGATGTGATATTGTCAGTTCTGGTTCCGGCAGCAGCAGAAGAAGCGGCAAAGCAAGTAGCTACTACAATCAGCAACGTTGGCAAAAGCGTATTGTATGTTGACTGTAACGCGATCGCACCCCAGAAAGTCAAAAGCATTGCCCAAATTATCTCTTCAGCTGGGGGAGAATTTGTGGATGCATCAATTATTGGTCCACCACCACGAGTTCCCAATCGCACCCGGATTTATGCTTCTGGAAAACAAGCTAGTGAACTTCAACAGTTGCGAAATTATGGCTTAGATGTGCGAGTAATTGGTGATGAAATTGGTCAAGCTTCCGGGTTAAAGATGTGCTATGCAGCTTTAACAAAAGGACTGACAGCGATTGGTACCGAATTACTGATTGCGGCTCATCGCTTAAACTTGGATGAGCAATTATGGGATGAATTGTCTCATAGCCAACAAGAACTAGCTAATATACTAACCCGTTCCATTCCCTCCATGACACCTAAAGCTCATCGCTGGGTGGGGGAAATGGAAGAGATTGCCGAAACCTTTCAAGCGTTGGGTTTAACTGAGCGTACCTTTCAGGGAGCAGCCGATATTTACGACTTGGTGAAAGAAACCTCTTTGGGGAAGGAAACACCAGAAGAGCGTAAAGACACACGTTTACTAAACGAAATTATTAGTATTCTTTCTCAAGAAACCACATCTCATAACTTTCAAACTCATTCAGGAGATTTTCAACATGAGTAAAATACGTGCTGTTGTTGTCGATCCTAATGTATCTGGACGTTTAGCATTGGATGATGTCGATGCACCGACACCTGCTGCTAATGAAGCGGTAGTTCGGGTAACAGCAATTTCTCTCAACCGGGGTGAAGTCAGACGTTCCACTACTGCTGAAGCTGGTTGGCGCCCTGGTTGGGACTTAGCGGGAACAGTAGAAACTCCTGCTCTTGATAATTCAGGACCTGCTCAAGGAGCGCGGGTAGTCGGTTTTCTTCGTTCTGGTGCTTGGGGAGAATTGGTATCTGTGCCCACCCACTCTCTAGCCGAATTACCACCTTCAGTATCCTTTGCTCAAGCTGCGACATTACCTGTAGCAGGTTTAACGGCTTACCATGCTTTACTCAAAGGTGGTTCGCTTTTAAATCGTCCAGTTTTAATTACAGGTGCATCCGGTGGTGTTGGTAACTTTGCTATCCAATTAGCGCGGTTGAGTGGAGCGCAGGTTATAGCACATATTCGCCGTCCGGAATATGAATCTTTTGTTAAAGATGCTGGAGCGCATTCTGTCGTCATTGGCGAAGATGTTTCAGCAGCTAGTGAATACGGTCCATATCATTTGATTTTAGAGTCTGTGGGCGGAAATGTCCTCGGATGTGCATTCAATTTGTTAGCACAAGATGGGGCGATCGTTTTGTTTGGTACTTCCGGGGGAAATGAAGTGACATTCAACGCCCAACGCTTCTACAGTACTGGCGGTGCGAGTTTGTACGGTTTTATATTGTTTCATGAATTACAGCGAGAATCGGCAGCAGTTGGGTTAAAACGGCTGGCAAATTTAGTTGAATCGGGTCAATTGCATCCCCACATTGATTTAGAAGCTGATTGGACACAAGTAGCTGATATAGCACAAAAATTACTCGATAGACACTTTCCTGGTAAGGCTGTATTGCACGTCACGAATTGAAGAGATTACAAGTAAATTACATTTTTGTGTGTAAATTCCTATGAGTTTGGATCTACAACTATCAGGTAAAACGGCAATTGTTACGGGTGGTAGTACCGGAATTGGACTAGCGATCGCCAAAGCCCTTTATAATGAAGGTGTGAATGTGGCGATCGCCGCCCGGAATCCCGAAAGGCTAGAGCAAGCAGTCAGCACTATCCAATCATTTCCTAGTAGTGGTGGTAAAATCATCTCCATCAGTGCCGATCTCAGTCAAGCCGAGGGTGTAGAGAAAGTTGTTTCCACCGCACTAGAACAATTAGGTCAGATTGATATCGTAATTAATAACGCTGGTTCAGCCCGTGCGGGAGCATTTCTTGACCTTGGTGATGATGCCTTTTTGGATGCTTGGAATTTAAAATTATTGGGCTACATTCGCCTGGTAAGAGCCATTTTACCACATCTGCAAAGTCGGGGTGATGGGCGGATTGTAAATATTATTGGCGGGGCAGGACGCACACCCCGTCCTAGTTTTCTCCCTGGTGGTACGACAAATGCTGCGCTGTTAAATTTCACGCGGGGGATTTCTAAAGAGTTAGCTCAACATAATATTCGCATTAATGCCATTTCACCAGGTTTGACAGCTACTGAACGTGCGGAAAGTTTAGCACAGCAAAATGCTCAAATTCAGGGTGTAAGTGTGGAAGAAGTTAAAAAAGAATCTTTAAAGGCAATTCCTTTAGGGAAAATCGTTAAGCCAGAAGAAATCGCAGCGCTAGCTTTATTTTTAGTTTCCGATCTTGCTTCTTCAATTACTGGTGCAGAGATTCTTGTTGATGGTGGACAAACTCCTGGTGTCTGATTTCCAGTTTAATGCTGCTGAGTTTAGGGCGTTGCTGAATTTAAGTATGAATTAGCCTCACGCAGAAGCGCAGAGTTGCAGAGAATAAGAGTTTAAGATGATTAATTTTGAAATTTCATATCATTTCCGCTTGCATCGGAGTTATTCGAGATTTTAGCGTTAAAAACTCTGCGACACGAGTGCGAAATTCTCCGCGCTTCTGGTGCGTTTCCAAAAGATATAATTCCGATATTTATTTTAATTAATTAGATGATTAGTGGGATTTTTGAGAATTGTGTCGGGTCGAATGATATTGAGATTAGCCTAAAATATTGGGCTGAGTTTGGCTACCAAGAGGTCAAAAAGGGACAACTGGAAGCAGCGCAGGCAAAGTTGCTTTACGGTCATGCATCGAATTTGACATCGCTGAGATTGCAAAATGGTAACTCGTCGGAACACGGACTGGTACGGGTGATGTGGTGGTCAGAACCGCGTAACGAAGGTTTAGACAACACCTTACCCGTGGTGGTGGGTAGCCGTTGGTTCGCTTCTTTGACGAAAGATATTTACCAAGTAGCCGATGCTTTTACTGACGACAAATATCACGGTACAAACTGGATATATACTGAACCAGTCCGCGCTATCGAAGGCATCGGCAATCAAGGAAAAAGCTTGTATAACCGCTTTGTCGGAGTGCGGGAAATGTTTGTCATTGGTTCCCAGACGCGACAGGCGTTTTTCCAACGATACAACTATAATCGCCCTGGTTACGGCACGATTGATCCGAGTTCCCCACTCTTGGTAAGCGAGGGAACTCACTCTAGTATAGTTACTGATGACCACACCTTAAGTTCTTTCTACACCGAAGTTTTTGGACTTGTGCCAATGGAGTGGAATGGTAAGCAATCTGGTTATCAAAATCCTTCGACTCGTCAGACTTTGATGCTAGAAGAGGGACAAGAATTTTATCTTTCTGTTTTTTCTTCACCCAAAGCGATCGCCGGAGTTTTGCAAGTCTACAGTCCACTTTACCCCACGCCGAATAAATCTGAATACGCGCAACCAGGTTCGCTGGGGTTGAGTCTATTTACTTATCAAGTTGAGGATATTTCTAAATTCCGCGATCGCATTAGTGCCAGCAATGCTACATCAGTGACTCCCATCGTGCCAAATGAGTTTGGGGAGCCATCATTTGGGTTTGTGTCACCGGATGGGATACGCTGGGCGATCGTGGGTTAGTGCGCTTGCGTGCAGGTGTAGGGAAGAAGGGTGTAGGGTGTGGCTGAGTGGGGGTAGGGGAGCGGAGCGTTATTAAACGCAAAGTAAGCAGATACTTTAGATACTTCAGTTTTCCCCACACCCCGTTTTCGTTGATTAATTTTTATCCAATAGTGATTAGGAATGGTGAGTTTGTCGTTGTTGATGATTTTCTTCGCTAGTGTGCGGTATTCGTTACCCTGATCGCTATCAGGTGCGTACTCGTTAACTGTCATCCGACGCAGTTCTGCGTGTTGAACGATGTTGTCGCGAGGTACGAAGTGAATCATTTGGGTGTTCAACCGTTCTGCCAGGGTTTCGATCAATTCGATTTCCCGGTCAACTTTACGGCTGTTACAAATCAAACCACCCAAGCGCACACCGCCGGTGTGAGCATATTTGAGAATACCGCGAGCGATGTTGTTAGCAGCGTACATCGCCATCATTTCACCAGAGGTAACGATGTAGATTTCTTGCGCTTTGCCTTCACGAATAGGCATAGCGAAACCACCACATACAACGTCACCTAATACGTCATAGGATACGAAATCTACGTCTTGGTAAGCACCATTTTCTTCTAAGAAGTTGATGGCAGTGATGATACCACGACCGGCGCAACCTACACCGGGTTCTGGACCACCAGATTCTACGCAACGCACACCACGGAAACCGGTGAGCATGACTTCGTGTAGTTCTAAGTCTTCTACTGCACCACGTTCAGCAGCGAGGTGAAGAACGGTGGTTTGAGCTTTACTGTGCAACATTAAGCGGGTAGAGTCAGCTTTGGGGTCGCAACCCACGATCAAAATGCGCTGACCCATTTCTGCCATAGCTGCAAGGGTATTTTGAGAGGTGGTAGATTTACCGATACCGCCTTTACCGTAGAAAGCTATCTGTCTAATTTTTTCATCAACGGACATGATTGTTAATCTCCAATTGGTTGATTTTGGTGGGTCTTAGCTTTTTGATGCGTTCACGCCCGATTTATAGCGCTGACCGCGAGAAGAACGTGCCTGGAGGCGATCGCTCTCCCACTAAAATTATTGAAAGCATCATCGTTTCCTCGTTAAATTTGTTTTCTTTTCAGTTTTATAATTATTTTTTGCCATTGGTCATTAGTTAAAACTAATGACCAACGAATTTAAGAATTAGGCACTTTACAAATACGTCATAATGTGTAGCAGCGGTAAATACTAAGTAGAACTTGACCCGCGCTTTGCTCACCCGAAGGCAGCGGTTACTTGTTCAAAATAGCGCCCTTTAATTTGTCAACACGAGCAACTGCGGCGTTTGTGTCTTCTGTAGATGCACCAACGGAAGCCATTGATTCTTTCAGATGAGAAACGATCGCATCGAAGTGTGATTGCTGTAGATTCATACCCGCGTGGGTTTTTTCCATTGCACGTCCCTTGTATTCGTTGGGACCCTCAAAAATTTGAGCGAAGAAAGCAACTTGATGCTGGCGTTGCTTTTCCATATCTGTATTAGCAAAAAACGGTTGGAGGGTGTTATCTGCTAAAATACGTTTGTGGAAATCCTGGACTACTTTATCCAGAGTTGGTTGTCCGCCAAGTTTATCGTACAACTTGTCCATATCTTTCTCCTTTGAAGCGAGTTGGATGACGAATATGTGCTGTTGCTGTCTGTTGTCAGTAGGACTGAAAGATCGCAAGTTATCTGGGTCAAATCCTACTTTCTCTACTTGGCTGATACTATGACGTATTTGTAGAGTACGTAAGCCTTAAAATAATGGCTCAACCGCTTCCACGACTATGCTTTGAGAAATGCGATCGCGCAATCTCGCTTCAATCGCAATTTTCAAGGTTGCGGTACTGCTAGAACATGAACCACATGCACCTTGGAGTAAAACTTTCACGCGATCGCCTTCGACATCGTAAAGTTCAACATCTCCACCGTCGGCAAGCAATACAGGTCTAACTTCTTCATCCAGCACTTTTTGAATGAGTGCGATTTTTTGGACAGTCGTTAGCGTTGAAGGAGCAATTTTTGTAGCAACCGCGCTCTTATTACTTGCAGGAGCGGCGATTTCGAGTGCAGATTCCCTTTGCACTTCTTTAATTATATCATCAATAGTCGCTAAACAAGAACCGCATCCGCCACCAGCTTTAACGTAATTTGTTACTTCCTCTGCGGTGATAAGACTATTCTCTCTAATTACGCGGCGAATCTTTGTATCGCTGATGCCAAAACAGGTACAAATTAGCGTACCTTCATCATCATCGTCATGAGCTTCGCGCTCAATGCCGCGATAATTAAAAATAGCAGCTTCTAAAGCTTCTTGTCCCATCACCGAACAATGCATTTTGGCTTCAGGAAGTCCACCTAAATAATTAGCGATGTCTTTGTTTGTTACCGCAAGCGCTTCATCGAGAGTTAAACCTTTAACTAATTCAGTCAAAGCACTACTTGAAGCGATCGCACTCGTACAACCAAAAGTTTGAAAGCGTGCATCAAGAATCTTGTCTGTATCAACTTGAACTTTTAGATGCAATCTCAGAGCATCACCGCAAGCAATACTACCGACTTCACCAGTAGCAAGCTTAACATTTTGTTCAGCAGTTTCTTCAATTTCACCCTGATTTTTGGGATTGTAGAAGAGTTCCAATACTTTGTCTGTATATTCCCACATAAGCTGATTTTAGATTTTAGATTTTGGATTTTGGATTGGGAATTGTTAGTTGATAGTTGTTGGTTGTTGATTGTTAGTTGTTAGTTGTTAGTTAACAAAAACTCGTATCCACTATCCACTAACTACTAACCACTATCCACTAACTACTAACCACTATCCACTAACCACTCCGTACCCATTAGCGATGAGCGAGTGTTTGTGCTTGCAACCAATCTGCTTTATCGTTTTTGAAGGGTGACATATCGCGCAGACGTTGGATAATATCGGGCATTACCGCGATAACTTGGTCAATTTCGGCTTCGGTTGTGTAGCGGCAAAGGCTGAAGCGAATTGAGCCGTGTAAAATGGTGTAGGGTAAGCCCATTGCTCGCAGAACGTGAGACGGTTCGAGAGAACCAGAACTACAAGCAGAACCGGAAGATGCACAAATACCGTGTTGGTTTAAGTAAAGGAGAATTGCTTCACCTTCGATATACTTGAAGCCGATGTTAGTGGTGTTGGGTAATCTCTGCGTTGAATCGCCGTTAACTTGGCAATCGGGGATTTGGGTGAGTATGGCTTGTTCGAGGCGATCGCGCAATCTTCTTTCTCTTTTTGTCGCCTCTTCTAAGTGTAACAGTTCCAGTTCCGCAGCTTTGCCCAAGGCGATAATTCCGGGAACGTTTTCTGTTCCCGAACGGCGTCCGCGTTCTTGTTGTCCACCAATTAGGAAAGGACGGAATCTCACACCGCGTCGCACATACAGAACACCAATTCCTTTTGGTGCGTGTATTTTATGACCGGACATCGTAAGCATATCTATGGTGCTGGTCTTCATATTCAGCGGGATTTTACCAACCGCTTGCACCGCGTCTACATGAAATATAGCACCATACTCTTTGACGCGCAACCCAATTTGCTCAATTGGGAAAATTACACCGGTTTCGTTATTGGCGTACATAATTGTCACCAAAGCGGTGTTACCAGTCAGGGAAGCTTCTAGTTCATCTAGATCCAACTGTCCCTTACCATTTACCGACAAATAGGTAACGGTGTAACCTTGAGTTTCAAGTTGTTTGCAGACATTTAGCACTGCTGGATGTTCAACTTGGGTGGTGATGATGTGACGCTTTTCGGGTTGCGCTAACAATGCTGCGCGAATCGCAGCGTTATCACCTTCTGTACCGCAACTGGTGAAGATGATTTCTGAGTCATCGGCTCCCAGTAAGGCTGCAACTTGTTGACGGGCTTGTTTTACGGCTTTACCAACTTGCCCACCAAAGGTGTGCATACTCGAAGGATTACCGTAAAAATCTGTCATGTAGGGCATCATTGCCTCTACTACTTCTGGATCTACTTTGGTTGTGGCGTTGTTATCCAAGTAAATGCAGTTTTTTTGCATTGGTTTCTACTTAATTTGACGGCTTCGCAAATTTGTCTTTTTATTGAGGGTTTTGAGGGTGGAGCAATCCTATCTGAAGAGAAACGAACCGCAAAGACGCAAAGAGCGCTAAGAAAAGAGATGGGGAGAGTTCTAGGGAATGATTTAGGATTGCTGTATGAAGTGTTTTAGTTGCAAAAAGGATGTGATTTCACTTTTCACACTTCATACAATGAGGGAAAAGTTATATTTTGATTCTAGCTATTTGCTGTTGAGTTTTTGCAATTGTTCGGAGTATTTTTGGGAATAACAGTTAAACCAAGTTTCCCAATAATCTGGTTCTTTTTTGAGATTTTTGACTATATTGTTGTAAGTGTCAAACCATGATTCCCAGTAATCGTTTGGCTGTTTTTTGCAGCCGTTGCAAGTGGGACAACCTGCTTTACATTGAGGCACGCTATAAACACTATCAACGCAGTTTGTGCAAAGTTCGGGGTCAATCCAGTGGTTTCCGTCAATTATTTTAATTGCGCCAACTGGACATACAGATGCACACAGTTTGCAGGAAATACATTGGCTGGTAATTTTGTAAGCCATGATTATTCTCCTTATTATATTAGGGGATGGGGCATGGGACATGGGGCATTGGGGATTGGAAATAACTTTTTTAATGAGTAACCTAGTCCCCAGTCCCCCTTCGGGTTCGCCAGTCGCTCATGGGGAGCCAGTGCGTTGGGCGGCTCTGCCGACTTGAAGCACCTGGCGTGGAAACCCCCAAGACCGCGCTGGACTCACCAGTCCCTAATCCCTAGCCTTTATTCCATTGCTGGTAAAACTCTAATGCAACTTTTTCGATGATGTCGTAGCTTTCGACAGCCAGTATCCCGGCTTTTTCCAATTTGGTTTTGGGAGATTCACCAATTTTGGAGACTAAAACCGCTTTGCAATCGGCGATCGCTTCAATGATTTTTTCTAAAGTGCCTTCTTCTCCATATCCACTTTGGCAGAAGTGGTCTATTTTGCGATGACTAACAAAGCGAGCTTCGTTACCATCCACTTCGTAAATTTGGAATTCTTTCGCATGACCGAAGTGTTGATTCACCACTCCGCTACCTTTGGTTGCAACTGCAACTAAGATTTTGGGATTGTTAGCAACTTTCTTGTCAGCTTTGGCTTTTTCTTTGGCTGCTTTGATTTCTTGTTGGAATTTCTCAATTCCTTCGTGGACTTCTTGACGTTTGTCCAAGTCGTACTCTGGTGTTACTTCCAAGAATTTATCTTTGGTGAATTCTTGGCTGCGGTCTTCTCCTAATAATCCTACCGCATCTGCACGACATTGACGACAATGGCGCATCATTTTCATGTTGCCGGAGCAATCATCTTGAACTTTTTTGAGTTCTTTTTGGGTAGGACCGCGCTGCCCGGTTAAGCCGAAGTGTGTGCCGTGTTCTGGTGCAGAAATCAACGGCATAATGTTGTGCAAGAATGCACCTTTGGAACGAATGACTTTGTTTACTTCTACCAAATGCTCGTCGTTAATTCCCGGAATCAAGACTGAGTTGACTTTGCATAAGATGTCAGCTTCTCTCAATGCGTCGAGTCCTTCCATCTGCTTTTCGTGCAGAATCTTGACTCCTTCAAGACCTCTGTAACGCTTGCGGTTGTAGTGAACCCAAGGATAAATCTTGACCCCGATTTCTGGGTCTACCATGTTGATGGTGATGGTGACGTGATCGATATTAAGTTGTTTAATGCGATCAACGTATTCGGGAAGCATCAATCCGTTTGTTGACAGACAAAGCTTAATATCCGGTGCTTGTTCGGCAACCAATTCAAAGGTGCGGAAGGTCTTTTCTGGATTCGCTAGCGGATCTCCTGGACCTGCGATTCCCAAAACTGTCATTTGAGGAATTTTGCCTGCAATTACCAATGCTTTGTGCGCTGCTTCTTCGGGGGTTAGCAATTCGCTAACTACTCCGGGACGGCTTTCGTTCGCACAGTCATATTTCCGGTTACAATAGTTGCATTGAATGTTACAAGCCGGCGCAACTGCAACGTGCATCCGAGCGTAGTGATGATGTGCATCTTCACTATAACAAGGATGTTTGGCGATGCGCTCTTTAGTCTTTTCGTCCATTTCGACGACGTGGCTAGTATCGCTCTTACGTCCGCAACCACCGGATTTTGCTTTGGTTGGTTCTGTGACGACGGTGGTGTTGATAATTTCTGTAGACGGTAGTGTCATTGAATCTCGCAAAGGATCGGTGGACTGTGGCTGCCACTGTGGGAGATGGAAATACTACCTGTAGAATTGAAGTCGCGTCTTCTACTCACTTTTCCTGACGAGTGCAGGTTGTAAAACCCTGGTTTACGTCGGCTGGTGTGTGTCAACGTTTGAATCTTGGTGTGTACAGCCGCGACTTCTATTTACAGGATATAGTGCTATCTCATCCCTCCACTCACTAATCGCTCTTCTATCTGGGAGGAAAATAAGCTGTTGTCGTTGTCGGAGCGCTTAGTGATTGGCGATATAAGATTTATAGCAGTCGTTCACAAAGCAGTTGAAGCGGCTGTTCTGGATAGAATTTATTGAATTGATTATGCTTGTACTCAAAATATCCAAACCCACTTGACATCTGAGTTTCAAGAATTAAAAAATATTTTTTTGGGTAGGGGTACTAGTATTTTTCAATAGGGGTACTAGTATTTAGGGAGGAGGGTGCAGGGGTTTGATGTACTCAACTCTAACCCAATCCTCATAAGGATTAAAGCAGAATTTTAGCTTTTTTTTATCTCTCTTAGGTTGTACTCAAGCTACCCTTAAATGCATCAACAAATACCATTTCTGGCAGATTTAAGGGGCGAAAATCTGGAGTAGGCTTGTCTGGACTACTCCAGAAAATTGCGAAATTCAATTCTGTATACAGAATATCATTTTTTTTAATGAAAAAATGCCGTTTATTTTTTTTTAAGATTTGTCGGAATGTTAATGAGATTAAGTTGCACAGAAAAGTGGGTTTTGATGGCGCAAAGCCGCTTGTGTGGGGAGATGCAGCGATGCGGATATTTTGCATTTCTGTCGGGCGATCGCTATAAAAGGATTTGGGATAATCGCCTTGCACCAAAAACTTACCAGATAAAATCTGTAGTGTTTCACTTTTGTTGTAAAAGTTATGCTAGGCATAAACTACGTTGAATAATAAAACCAATGTTGCAATCAGTAGAAGGAATTTATCAAAACGGCAAAGTTGAGTTACTGCAAGTTCCCACCGATGTAGATGAGCGCTCCTTCATTGTTACTTTTGTTCCGAAATCTGGTTCTGTTGATTTGCCATCTCGCGGTATAAATCAGGAACAAGCCGCAAATCTACGCGCTAGGCTGCAAAGTTTTGCCCAAGATTGGGATAGTCCTGATATGGCAGCTTACGATGCCTTATAATTGATCGGATTATTGGTGTCTGGTCAGATATGCTTTCTGTCGATGCTGCGCTTCGCTACACTTTTGGGCTTTAGCAAGACTTTTACAAAACGTTTTTGAAGGTTGCAGGAGGGAAATTATGAAAGCGATCGCTATTCGTGGTTATGGTTCGGCTGATGTTTTACGGTATGAGGATTTACCAACACCGAAAATCAAATCAGATCAGTTGCTAGTGAAGGTTCACGCTTCTAGTGTTAATCCGGTTGATTGGAAAATCCGCCAAGGAATGCTGCAATTGATTACGGGTTATTCATTCCCGAAGATTTTGGGGTTTGATTTGTCGGGTGAAGTGGTAGAAGTTGGCTCTGATGTCACGCGCTTCCAGCCAGGAGATTTGATTTATGGTTGCTTAAGCGTTGCTTTGGGTGGTGCTTATGCAGAATACGCTGCTGTTCCTGAAAAAGTTGCGGCAATCAAACCGACGAATATGACGTTTGAAGAAGCAGCTTCTTTACCTGTTGCTGCGGGTACTTCGTTGCAAGCTTTGCGAGATTTGGGAAACATTCAGCCGTTACAAAGCGTCTTGATAAATGGTGCTTCGGGTGGTGTGGGTATTTTTGCGGTGCAACTTGCGAAGATTTTTGGAGCCGAGGTGACGGCTGTTTGCAGTAGCAAAAACTTTGATTTGGTGAAGTCTTTGGGAGCCGATCGCTTGATTGATTACAAGCAACAAAATTTCACTCAAGATGCTGCCAGATACGATATTATCTTTGATGCGGTGGCGAAAGAATCGTTTTCTAGCTGCAAAGAAGTTCTTAAACCCAACGGTATTTACATAACTACATTACCAAGCGCTGATACTTTTGTACAAGGTGCTTTGACTGCGTTGATTCCTGGTAAAAAAGCCAAATTTATTCTTTTCAATTGCAATACTGAGGATTTGACTTATCTCAAAGATTTAATTGAGGCTGGGAAAATGCGAACAGTAATCGATCGCACATTTCCTTTAAATGAATTAGCAGCAGCGCATACATACAGCGAAAGCGGTCGAACTGTGGGGAAAATTGCGATCGCGATCGGCTAGAGGAGGAGGGGAGGGGGAGATGGGGGGACAAGGGGAGACAAGGAGATGGGGAGATGGGGAGACAAGGAGATGGGGAGAAAGAATTGTCACCTTGTCCCCTTGTCACCTTGTCTCCTTGTCTCCTTGTCTCCTTCCCCCCTCTCCCCCTCCACTCCTCTTCCCTTCAGCAGATGCGGCGATGAGATTTGAAATGGTATTTGTACATACAGACAACAGAAGCCTAAAAGAAAATAAAGAAAGTCGTTTTTTCCTGACTTGAATAATAGGATATATTTAGTAACTCGATATACAGAAGTTTTATTTTTAAGCCGAATACTTCATCTTTCAGTGAAGATGAGTACAAGTTAAGTTTTCAGAAAATATTTTGCAGAAATGCTTACTCAGCCTTACATTAAAGAAGCATCAGATTGAGTGCAGAAATACTTACTCCCCTACCCATAAATACTAGTACCCCTATCCTAAAATACTAGCACCCCTACCCCAAAGGAAATTTTAAATTTCCCTTAAGTCGGGGTTTGGGGTTATGAGTACAAGCTTAATCAATTCAATAAATCCAATACGCATCGGATGCACTGCCCTATTTAGAGTCGCCTGCTATAAGCATAAAAACAGCACACGGCTCTTTCACTGAAACAGTACTGATGCAAGAATCTTTAGATAGAATTAGAAACTCAAGAAAAACGCCGGATGCCGATACTTTTATCCGGAAAAACCTGCTATTTGGAGCTTTTTTTGAGCCGATATTGAGTGATTTTCGCATTATCTTTGAGCGCGATCCGGCGGCACGTAATTGGCTGGAAGTGCTGTTTTGCTACCCAGGATTACATGCACTTTGTTTGCATCGTCTCGCTCACTGGTTGCACTGTCGGGGAGTAAGTTTCATTCCGCGTTTAATTTCGCATTTTGGGCGGTTTTTCACCGGAATTGAAATTCACCCAGGTGCAAAGATTGGCAAAGGTGTATTTATCGACCACGGTATGGGCGTTGTGATTGGTGAAACTGCCATTGTGGGAGATTATACGCTGATTTATCAAGATGTGACTCTTGGCGGAACTGGAAAAGAAGAAGGTAAACGCCATCCCACTTTGGGCAAAAACGTTGTCGTGGGTGCGGGTGCGAAAATTTTAGGTAATATTCAAATTGGCGATCGCGTGCGTGTCGGCGCCGGTTCGGTTGTTTTACGCGATGTCTCTTCAGATTGTACCGTCGTGGGAATTCCCGGACGCACTATTTGCCGCAAAGAAAGCCTCTCCCCGTTGGAACATGGAAAGTTACCCGATGTCGAAGCGTCGGTAATGCACACTTTGCTTTCTCGCATCGAGCAACTTGAAAAAGAATTGCAAATTCTCAAGAATCATCACAGCCAGTCAACAGTAGAGACGCCAAATTTCGCGTCTGTACAGGAATTGTAGAGACGCGAAATTTCGCGTCTGTCAATATTCTCCTTTTATCTCCCTTATCCCCCTTGTCCCCTTGTCTCCTTGTCCCCCTCCCCCCCTCTCCCCAATCCCTAACTATGCCACCTTGTAGTAATTCCGATGCTTTAGGCGATCAGATTTTGCAAATTCCTTTATGCGATCGCTGGCGAATTCATCACCGTTTACAAGAGTTAATGATTCCTTGTTCTTGTCCGGCTGATGGTTCTTTGCGGGTACAAGTAAATAGTTGTATAACCGCGATTCTTGTCCGTAGTATCGTGATGCAATTTGTTGCTTCACGTCACGAGTTAGTTCATTGGTTAGAGCGTTGCTGGAATTACAGCGATAATTACTGAGTATCCGGACAATTTTAGCAGAAAAAATAGCATACATTTCGCTGTTATTCAATCTGTTAAAAATGAACATTTTTCCACATATTCCAGTGATTAAAAAGGTGAAATTATCAAAGTTGACTTTTAATTTCAAATTTTTAATTCTTTATTCGGTGAAGGAGTTGAATTTTCGATGATGGTAGCTCGCAGCGATACAAAATTTATCAATTTTTTGCATCAAGAACTTTCGCTTACGACTGCCGATATCGCTGTAGCACTGCGACACCGGGAATTAGAAAGAGGTCCTTTACCAATGCTTCTTTGGCAGTATGGTTTAGTAGACCTAGAGCAATTAGAAAGAATTTTTGATTGGCTGGAAAACCAAATTTAGGGAACTTTCGCTTTTTAACTTATAGCCATCGGAATTGTCTACCCTAAATGCCGAAATTTTGTGACTACATGAGGATTGTGCGATGATTTTCACTTTCTTAGCTGGAATTAGCATGTTACTTTGTCCGGCAATTGCTAGTAGCTGTATTAGCTACCTGCTGCTAGAACCAATAAAGTATCCTACGGAAAAGAATAATTTGTAATTTATACCCTTTTTTCGTTCTATCTCATACAGATGTGCTGTTGGTAATCGGTTAATAATGGAAAAATATGAAATGTGATATTTTTCAGCATTTACCGTCGAGCAGAAACAGCCATTACCAGGAATTCTTTGAAAAGTAGCACCGCAATCAACAAAGGGTATTAGGAAAGATTCCTAAGAGGATATTAGATATGAATCAAGTCATCATTAATGACACGACGCTGCGTGACGGTGAGCAAGCGGCAGGTGTTGCTTTCAATTTAGAAGAGAAAGTAGCGATCGCCAAATTTTTGGACGCAATGGGTGTTCAGGAATTAGAAGTCGGAATTCCGGCGATGGGCGAGGAAGAAATACGCGCTATATCTATAATTAATAATATGGGTTTGCAAGCCAAACTATTAGGCTGGAACCGCGCTGTAATTTCAGATATTCAAGCTTCTATGGCTTGTGGTTTGCAACGAGTGCATATTTCGATTCCCGTCTCTGGAATTCAAATTGCCGCAAAATTTCACGGTCAATGGCGGGTAACTTTGCAACAATTGAGAGATTCTATCAGCTTCGCGGTTGATAAAGGTCTTTGGGTTGCAGTTGGAGGCGAAGATTCATCTAGAGCCGATGATAACTTTCTTTTAGATGTCGCACTTTATGCTCAAGAGTGGGGTGCATCTCGCTTTCGCTTCTGCGATACCGTTGGGATTCTCGAACCATTCGGAACTTTCACCAAAGTAAAGCGATTGGTGAATGCTTTGATGATTCCCGTGGAAATCCACACTCATAATGATTTTGGTTTAGCGACTGCTAACGCTTTATCTGGTATAAAAGCTGGTGCGTTATCAGTAAATACCACAGTCAACGGGTTGGGTGAAAGAGCCGGAAATGCAGCTTTAGAAGAAGTTGTCATGGGGATGAAACGCATCCATAATGTTGATTTGGGCATTGATACACCTCGGTTGTTGGAACTTTCCCGACTTGTGGCATCAGCATCAGGTTGCAGCGTACCTCCTTGGAAAGCGATCGTTGGTGACAACACTTTTGCTCACGAATCTGGTATTCACGCTCACGGTGTCCTACAAAATCCCATCACCTACGAACCATTTGCCCCCGAAGAAGTAGGTTGGGAGCGACGTTTGGTTTTAGGTAAACATTCTGGTCGTCATTTGGTATCTAATTTACTTCAGCAGCACGGTATTAGCCTGAACTCAGAAGAAACAAAATCTGTCTTGGATGCAGTGCGACAGCAGTCAGTTCAGAAAAAACGCAGCTTGACTACACAAGAACTTTTAAATTTGGTCGAACAACAGAGGTATTCTCATGCAGCGGGATGAATTAGAACTGGATTTGCCACCAGTTTTTGAAATCGGTCAAAAAGTCCGACTTCGCAAGTTAATTAAAAATGATGGCACATTTCCCGGTCAAGAAATCGGGGCAGTTTTAGCGAAAAAGGGAGATATTGGCTACATTGCCAGTATTGGTACTTTTTTACAAAGTTCGTATATTTATGCGGTGCATTTTTTGGAAACAGGATTCATCGTCGGTTGTCGCAAAAAAGAATTAGAAGCTGTTGAGGAAACTAAATGAAAGTAATGCTGCGGAGAAATGATGCCGGAAATTTAATTGCCTACGTTGCTAAAAAAGACTTAGAAGAAGAAGTTGTTAAGCAAACAGCCGGCAACGACGGAATGATTTTTACTTTAGCTAACGGTTGGGAATTAGAATTTTCCAACTTGCCAGAACCGCTAAAATTACCACAAACTTTTGAAGCAAAACGGCTAGCGTGAAAAGAGTTGGTTGTTGGTGGATAGTGGATAGTGGTTAGTAGATAGTGGGAGCGTGGCTACAGTTTTTCCAACTAAAAACTATCAACCAAAAACTATCAATTATCAACTATCAACCAACAAATAACAACTAACAACCAACAAGCAATAATCAAAAATGAGCGACAAATACTTGACGATATCAGAATTTAATTTGGAAGGAGAATTACTCAGTTTTATTGGTGAGAAACCAAGAAAGCCGAAATATTTGCGTTTAGTAGCTTCTTCTGAAGAGGTAGAAATTAAAATTCCTAAAGAATTGCGTACCTCTATTAGTGTATCTTTAGTACCAGGTGATAAAATTCGCGTTGTTGGTGTTAGTAAGTTAAACAAGCTGACAGGCGAACTTAAACTTAAGGCTGATGGTGTATCTCGAAGTGGTGTTTGCCCAAAGCAAAATGCACCTGACCAAAAAGCACGGATTATGATATGTCAAAAATCCGGTTGTTTGAAGCGTGGTGGTAAAGGTTTGTTGTCAGAATTAGAACAGACTTTATGCGATCGCGGTCTATTAGATCGAGTTACAATCGAACGTACCAGCTGCCAAAAAACTTGTAGCAGCGCACCCAACTGTATTTTACAGATTGGCAAGAAGCAATACAACAAAGTGCGTCCGGAAGCGATCGCCTCTCTGTTAGAAAATCACTTCACCTGCAACCAAGATGAATGTTAACTCGTAGTAAGCACTTCAGTGCTTATATTTTAAGCACTTTAGTGCTTACTACCTCAATCGCCAATCTAACTTGCGTCCCACCAACCAAAAAGTAAGCAACGCAAACCCCAACAAAGCCACAATATCTACAATCAATTTTCCCGTTATCGGTGCGACTAAAGTTTGTCGTAACGCTGACGCCGCATAAGTAGCAGGACTGAAATATCCTAAAGTTAACAAAAATTCCGGCAAGCGATCGCCTGGTATAATCACAGGACCAATAAACAGCATTACCATTGACAACAGCAAGCTGAAAGAATCGCTTTCAGCAGGTGTCCGTGCATACACACCGATAGCAGCACCCATCCCTGCTAAAGGCAGCACGCACAAAGGAATTACTAATAGAATCAAAGGATTTATTGCTAAAGTAATTTTCAGAAATAAAGTTCCAAAAATTACAGTTGCTATCAATGAAGGTAGTGATAGCAGAAAAAATGATAATACAGTAGCAACAATTAAAGCTTGGCGGTTAATCGGTAAAGTAGCATAATAATCTAAAGTTCCGGCAAAGCGCATATAAGCGAAGCGGCTGGCTAAATTATTATGGTTACTAAACATTAGCGACATTATCAAATTTCCTGTGAGGATGTACGCTAAAGAATTTTGTGCAGAACCTTGTGCCAAGCTACCTAGGGCAACGATACTTAAAATTGGTGCTATCATACTCGTGAGAATAGTAGACCGCCAAGACCAACGCCAATTTGTCAGTTCCATTAAGAATAAATCTAGCAACTGTACAAAAAAAGTCGGCGGTTTACGGTTTGGTTGCATAATGCAAATATAAATCTTCTAAAGTTGCCGAATACAAGCGAAAATCATCTATTTGTTCTAAATTTAGATGATTAAGCGTTGATGTAACTTGCTGCCATTGCAATAATACTTGCCAATGTCCGGGTTCAAGAAAGTGGTAATTTAAATCAGATGGCAAAGTCGGAGGATTTTCTGGTGAGAAAAACAGTTCTAAGCGCAAAATTCGGTCAATTTTAGCTTTAAGTTCACTCGGACGACCAACTGCAACTAGTTCCCCAGAAACCATAATACCAACTCTTTGGATTGCTTTTTCTGCCTCAATCGCATCATGGGTAATTAAAATAATTGTCGTTCCTTTTTCAGTGTTAAGGCGGCGTAAAATATCCCATACTAACTTGCGGCGTTGAGGGTCTAAATCATTCGTCGGTTCATCTAAAATTAGCACGGGTGGAGAACCTGCGATCGCAACAGCTAGTCGCAAAAGTCGCCGTTGTCCACCAGAAAGCCGAGAACTCGGTTGATGACGCAGGTATCCAATTTGCCATGTATCCAGTAATGCTTCACACTCTTTGCGGGCATCTTGGCGACTCATTCCCCGCAAATGAGCGGTAAAATAAAGTGCCTCGCTGACAGTAAGATTATTGAGTGCGCCGCTTTCTTGGGGCATGTAGCCCACATTCATTTGTACTAAATCACGCGCTTCAGTGATATTTTGTTGAAAAAAAGTAATGTTACCAAAATCACTTTTCAGCAAGTTTGCCATTTGGCGCACCAGAGTACTTTTACCCGCACCGTTGTCACCCAAAATACCAAAGATTTCACCTTGATAAATTTGTAGCGAGATGTTTTTATTCGCGGGTTGGGTTTGCCCTTGATAAGTTTTGCATAAATTTTCGATTTCGTAGACTATCACAAGTTAATAAATATGAGATTTTTGGGTGGAGACGAATTTCTCAAGAAAAAGGTGCCGAGTTTTCTCAGATGTATTGGCAACTTTGACAACATAGAACACTTGTACTAAAATATAAATGAGTTGGTAAAAAGAGCGATCGCTTATTATAAATCGAGCTGATATTTTGCACCATGATTAATAACACGCTTTTAATGTGTATTCTATTGAAATGTAATAGAATCTCTTATCAATTTTATAAAAAATACTTTTGTTATTAATTATAAACTTTCACCTATAGCGGTTGTTGAAACTAGTGTAAAATATCGGTTTGAACGAAATCGCATATTCACATACATTTATGGAAATCCTATTATTTTAGAGGTTAAAATATCATGACAAATCAAAATCCATCTTGGAATCTTCACGAACGATTGGAGAAGTATCCAGGATACAGAGGTATGCACGTCTCCACATTTGCGAATCGGCAAGTTGTCGAATACAATCCAGAAGTTGCTATCAGCGATTTTGTTAACACCGCATACGCCATTCGATGCGAATATGATGAGCAAGAAGATGCTACAGTCAAACTTGTAGAACTGCTGCAAGATTCCCAAGCTAGTAAAATAGAAGCTTTAATTTTTGGAATGTGGCATGGAGAAATGTATGCTCACAGTTCTAAACTTGTAGTTGATGCGCTAATTGCTGCCAAAGATAAACTAATTAATTTGAAAGCGCTATTTATCGGAGATATTTCTTACGATGAAAGTGAAATTTCTTGGATAATACAAAGTGACATAAGCCCTATTTTAGAAGCATATCCCAAACTAGAATTATTGCAAATTCGCGGTGGTGATAGTTTAGAATTTAGTCCTTTTGTTAGACATGACAATTTAAAAGCATTAATTATTGAAACTGGCGGCTTGAGTAGTGCAACTATTGCCCAAATTTGCGCTTTGGATTTGCCTCAATTACAGCATTTAGAATTATGGCTGGGTTCAGATAGTTACGGTGGAGATTCCACGATTGAAAATTTAAATCCTATATTAGTTAATCCAGTATTTCCTAACTTGATTTATTTGGGATTGCGAAATAGCCAATATTCTGATGATATTGCCAAAGTTGTTATAAATTCACCTTTAATAAACTCAATTAAAATTCTCGATTTATCATTAGGGACGCTGAGTGATGCCGACGCTGAAGTATTGCTTAATTGTTCCGCTGTTCGTAAACTTAATATTCTCAATCTTTCCGAAAACTTCTTATCAGAAAAAATGAGAGCATCTGTGCAAGTAAAACAGGATGATATGGAGGTTCGCATCATCACTGATGGACAGAAAAAAGCGGAAGAAGATTATGATGATGAAGTTTATCGTTATTGCTCTGTTGCCGAGTAATATAAATGCTAAATGTCATCATCGCTAACCCGGAAAATCGGCGGGTTAATTTATTTCAGCAAGCGCTTAGAAATCTAAACTTCCCACCTGCAATTGTCGTAGCTTATGCAGATTTAATTGCAGGTAAAACTATCGAACATTTCAATACACCCGATACTATCATCAGGTTTGATTCCCCGGAAAAAAACTTTGAAGTTGAGAAAGCCATCATTGCTGTTGGTGCTGAAATTGCAACAGGTAAACATCAACAAATTAATTCTCTCGAAGCTGCGAAATTAGTCTTTGATAAAGGACGCATTCTCTACCCTCGACAATGGTATTTAGGCTGGCAATATTTACTTCAACAATGGAAAAAACAACTCAAATGCTCAATTATGAATCATCCGCAAGACATCGCGACGATGTTTGATAAGCCGTTGTGTCATGAAATATTTAGTCACCACGGTATCCCAGTTCCGCGTTCTTTGGGTATGATTTCAAACTACGAGCATTTACGCGAACAGATGCAGCAGCAAAAGTTAGAGCGAGTATTTATCAAACTTTCCCACGCTTCCGCTGCCTCTGGAGTCGTTGCCTATCAAGCTAATTCGCGCTTTGAGTCTGCTATAACTACGGTGGAACGAGTGCAGAAAAATGGGCAAACACTGCTTTACAATTCGCGTAAAATTCGTAACTATACAAAAATAGAAGAGATTGCCGATATTATTAACATTTTAACAGCTGAAGGCGTTCAAGTTGAAGAATGGCTTCCCAAAGCACGCTTGCAAGGATGCAGTTTTGATTTGCGTGTGGTAGTTATCAACGGTGAAGCACAGCATATCGTTGTTAGGTTGGGAAAAAGTCCGATGACGAATTTACATCTTGGTAATGAAAGAGGAGATAGTGAGGAATTTTTTGCGAAAGTTAAAGTTGAAAATTGGCAGGTGATGAAGCAAAGTTGCGAAGCTGTGGCTGGGTTGTTTCCTAATAGTTTATATTGCGGTGTTGATTTGTTGATTTTACCTGATTGGAAAAATCATGTGATTTTGGAAGTTAATGCTTTTGGCGATTTGCTACCTGGGATTACTTGGAATGGAATGGATACTTATACTAGTGAAATCAAAGCGATTTTTTCTAGTTTTCTGTTTTAGATAGAAAATGAGAATATGAGAGCGTTAAAGCGCTCACTACGAAATACTTTTATGCTGAATATGAATCAAGTTGTCGGTACACACGATATTCTTTTTATTACGCTAGACACTTTGCGTTATGATGTTGCAAAAGATTTATTTGTAAAGGGACGCACTCCTAATTTAGCAGCAGTTTTACCCGAAAGTGGTTGGGAAGAACGTCATTCTCCGGGAAGCTTCACTTATGCTGCTCATCATGCTTTTTTTGCCGGTTTTCTACCTACTCCTGTAAAACCTGGAGTACATCCAAGATTATTTGCTTTGGGTTTTGAGGGTAGTACGACTACTACTGAATTTACTTGTGTGTTGGATGGTGCTAATATTATCAGTGGATTTGCGGCTAAGGGCTATCATACTGTCTGTATTGGTGGTGTCGGCTTTTTTAACAAACGAAATCCTTTAGGTAATGTGCTTCCTTCAATGTTTGCTGAGAGTTACTGGAGTCCGGAGTTAGGTGTCACCAATTTTAACTCTACAGAAAATCAGGTGGCGATCGCCCAAAAAATCCTCACACAAACCCCGAAAAATCAACGCTTATTTTTATTCATCAATATCTCAGCTTTGCATCAACCGAATTATTTCTATCTTGCTGGTGCTAAAAAAGATACTATTGAATCTCACGCTGCTGCCTTGGAATATATCGATAGTCAGTTAGGCAAACTCTGGGATGCTTTAAGAAAACGGGCTTCTACCTTTTGTATTCTTTGCTCTGACCACGGCACAACTTATGGTGATGATGGATACACAGGTCATCGTCTCAGCCATCCGGCAGTGTGGACGGTTCCCTATGCGGAGTTTGTTTTGGGGTGATGAGGAGACATTAAAGGTAATTTGCCCCAGCTACACTTGTTTTGGTGAACATCTAAAATTTGCAAGTTTGACAATTCCGGTTTTGTCAGTGAAGAGGATTTGCCAGCGATATTTTATAATCATTGTATAATGTTAAAATTTATATTCAGTAAAATGTATTCACATATGGTATGGCAAATTAATTTTATTTAATTGTTGCTATTTATACAATAGTTAGATATTTGTTTCAAGTTCGTAATAAACTAAACTCTTTTCTGAGTTCAAGAATATTACTATGTTTTTACAAAATAAAGAGATTACAGGAATATCAAACTTGGCGTTAAAAAAAAGCGCATCATTAAACAGAGCAAAGTTTACGAGCTTAAATGTAGAAAAGCTTAAGGGGGTTTTGTCTTACTTTTCTTATTTACGTGCTAATGGAGAAATTAGCGACAAAGCATTTGAAAGTTTAGTTCACTATGCCTGCTCTATTTTTATTGAGAATGAAGTAGAGGAAATAGTTCAAGAAACTTTGGAGCGTAAACTTATGCAGTTTGTACGCTCTAAATTTTCATCTACAGATGAAGCTTATGATATAGAAAAAGTGATTTACGGCTTGGATATATCCCGGCTGATAAGGAGTAGATTATCAGATGTCTAGCAACCAGCCTGAACCGAATGAAAGCTTGGATAATAAAAATAAAAAGGAAGAATTAGATAATACTGGAGACTTAGAAAATCTGCCTGATGAATTAGAGGATTTACCTCCACAATTAAAGAGAGTTGTGGAAGCAACTCTCTCAATGCAGCGTATTTCTGCAACACCTTATTTATCGCCACTTCAAGAAAAGATTAATGAATCACATATCTCAAAAATACTTGAGATTGTTGAGAAAGATGATGAAAGGACATTCGCTGATGCCCAAGCATCTCGCAAATATACTTTAATTAATACTATTGTTGTTTTAATATTTTTTGGATTTATCACAGTTTTCTTAGTTTATAAAGACGTAGAAAGTTATCGAGAGTTACTTAAGCTAGCTATTGCATTTGCCGGCGGACTAGGTAGCGGTTTTGGATTGAAAGGATATTTAGACAGAAAAAACAAGTAGCATTGCTATTAGCCTACTCAAATCCTGGTAACAAGTGCGGAAATTCCCTCTAAATATTGCTGTTTTGCCTTATTAACATATCGCTATCTAATCTTACTGCCATTTTCAAATGTATAGACTATAGTCGTGGCAGAAAGTAGGGAGTAGGAAACTCAATTTCTAACAAAAATCCAAAACTAAAATCGACAAGATGATTGCAACCAAAATCCAAAATTTAAAATCCTTTCTTGAGAAATCGCCTTATCAAGCTTACGTTTACTCATACCCGCATAAGACAGCTTATCGTCCCCTTACCCCGCCTGTCAAACTCGCAGATTTATGGTCAAAGCAAGATAAACAAGCGCTGTTTCTCTACATTCACATTCCGTTTTGCGAAATGCGCTGCGGATTTTGCAATTTGTTTACCACCGTCACCCATAACGAAGATTTTGTTAGTCAATATGTTCGCACGGTTGAGCGACAAGCGCGACAAGTAAAATCATTGTTAGGTGAAGTGACTTTTGCTAGATTTGCTCTTGGTGGCGGTACACCAACTCAGTTACCAATTAAGCAATTAGAAACAATTCTTAATGTAGCGTCAGAAACGATGGGTGCAGATTTGCAGAATATTCCCGTTTCTGTGGAGATGTCACCAGAAACGGCAGACAAAGATAAACTAGAATTGTTGCGATCGCGTGGTGTAGATAGAGCAAGTATTGGTGTCCAAAGTTTCATTGAGTCAGAAGTACTCGCAACCGGTCGCCGTCAAACCACCGCGCAGGTAGAAACCGCACTAAATCGGATGTACGAGGCTGGATTTCCCACAATTAACATAGATTTAATTTACGGACTTCCCGGACAAACTCTAGATAGCTGGTTGTATTCGATACGTGCGGCTTTGCGCTTTCAACCCGAAGAAATTTATTTATATCCTTTGTACGTGCGACCGCTGACAAGTTTGGGACGCTCGGATAAAGAATGGGATGATATACGTTTAGCATGTTATCGCCTTGGGCGATCGCTCCTTTTGTCGGAAGGATATACTCAAGTTTCCATGCGAATGTTCCGACAGTTGGGACAAGGAGGACAAGGAGGACAAGGAAGACAAGGGGGAATTTCTCCCTCATCTCCCCCATCTCCCTCATCCCCTCCATCCCCCCATCCCCCCCTCTCCCCCTCCCCCACTCCCATCTACTGCTGTCAAGCAGATGGAATGGTCGGTTTGGGTTGTGGGGCACGTTCTTACACGGATACTTTACACTACTCTAACGACTATGCTGTGAATTCTAGGGAAATTCGCGACATTTTACAAGCTTATATTAAAACACCAGATGAAGTTTTCGAGTATGCTAATTATGGCTTTCAACTTGATGCTGAAGAACGCCGTCGTCGCTACATTTTATTATCTTTGTTTTCCGATGAAGGATTGAATCTTGCTGATTATCAACATCAGTTTGGAACAAATATAGTTATAGACTTTCCAGAACTTTCGCAATTGCTATCTTTAAATTTGGCGACACAAGTAAAGCAAATCTTGCGTTTAACAGAACTTGGTATTGAGAAATCTGATGTAATTGGTGCTTGGTTGTTTTCCGAGAAAGTAAACCAATTAATGCAAAATTATGAGTTGAAATAGTTGCCATCATGAGAATAGAAACGTCGGTTTGTTAAATCGCCCACAGGCTAGAAGCCTGGGGCTAAACGAACGAAGCCCGCCTTCGCGGGCTTTGTTCGCGTAGCCGCACCCTTCTAGGGTGTCGGCGACTGCAAAAGCGATACTTTTATAATTCCCAATTCACCTATGCATCTCACAATTCTCTATCGCGGTTCTTTGATAAGTTGCAACTACGGCTGCGAATATTGTCCTTTCGCTAAACGTCAACAAACAGCCGCCGAATTAGCTATTGACAAACAATCATTAGAACGGTTTGTAAATTGGATTGCTCAAAATTCACAACATAAATTCTCAATTTTATTCACTCCTTGGGGTGAAGCACTTATTCATAAGTGGTATCAGCAAGCATTGGTAAAATTCACTCAAATGCCTCACGTTAATAAGGCAGCAATTCAAACTAATCTATCCTGTAATTTAGATTGGGTGGAAGAGTGTAATAAAGAAAATTTGGCACTTTGGGCAACTTTTCATCCAGAATGGGTATCACGTCAAAGCTTTCTAAATAAGTGTTTAGAACTCGACAAGCGAAATGTTCGTTTTAGTGCGGGTGTTGTCGGTTTTCCTCAATTCAAAGATGAAATTGCTGCCTTACGTCGCGAGTTACCTAAACACATTTATTTGTGGATTAATGCAGTTAAGCGAGAACTACCAAATTTGTCTGATGAAGACCGGAATTTTTTCGAGTCAATCGATCCGCTGTTTCATTTGAATACTCAGCATTATACCAGCTTCGGTCATAGTTGCCGCGCTGGGAAATCAGCGATTTCAGTTGATGGTGATGGGACAATGCGACGTTGCCACTTTATTAAAGAACCAATTGGTAATATATATGATTTGAATTGGTCAGATAATTTGTGCGATCGCCTTTGCACTAACCAAACGTGTCACTGTCACATCGGTTACGTTCATCTTGAGTATTTAGAACTAGAAAAAGTATTTGGTTCTAGCATTTTAGAACGCATTCCTCTCAACTTCCAACCATTAAAATAAAAGTAGTTATTCAAGTTAAGATAACCTACACACCATACATACATAAAATAACTCTGCGAACCTTAGCGAAACCTTTGCGCTCCTTTGCGTTAAAAAAATGATTTCGACGGCAATACAATCAATCTAAAATAAATAACTCCTCATGCTATACAATACACCTGAGTATGAATATTTACCCTCCTCAGAAGAGTTACCTTGCTCGGACGATACCCCTGTGGATAATGAACTACAAAACCTGATTCCCAATTTGTTAAAAACTATTTTAGCTTTAATTTGGCAAGACCGATGGGACTGGTTTTTTGGTGTCGATATGGGAATTTATGACCGCACAGGTCAAATTCGACGAACTCCAATAATTCCTGATGGTTTCTTAAGTTTAGGAGTACCGCGTCGCAAAAATGATCCAAAGGGACGTTTAAGTTACGTTTTGTTAGAAGAAAATAATATTGCTCCCATTTTGGTGTTAGAACTTGTTTCTCAAACCTACGGGAAAGAATACGAAGATAAAATAACCGCTTATGCTCGTCTGGGTGTGTTGTATTATGTCATTTACAACCCTGAATATTATCAGCGTGACAAGCATCAACCTTTTGAGGTTTATCGCTTAGAAAATGGCGTATATTTGCTTTGTTCTGGTGAACCAGTGTGGATGCCAGAAATAGGTTTGGGAATTGGTAGAGGTCAAGGTGTTCATGAAGGATGGCAGCGTGAGTGGTTATATTGGTTTGACGAACAAGGAAACAGATTCCCCACTCCTGAAGAAGTTGCACAACAAGAAAGACAGCAAAGAGAGTTAGTTGAACAACAAGCAGCAGAAATGCAAGCTTTGTTACAACGGTATCGCGATCGCTTTGGCGAATTACCTTAGGATAGTTGATAGTTGTTGGGTGTTGGTTGTTGGGCAATGGGCAATGGGCAATGGGCAATGGGCAATGGGAATAAAGCCAAATTTCGATCTCAGCCCACTTGGACGCTTGCCCCATGCCCCATGCCCCATGCCCCATGCCCCATGCCCCATGCCCCATGCCCCACCATCCACTATCCACCATCCACTAACCCTCAAATCAATTTTTCCATCGCTTGCTGCAAATCTTTTGTTAAGTCAGCAACTGATTGTCTCGCACCTTGACGAGTTGCTTTATAAACAGAATAACGTTCAGAAACTGATATCGGTTCACCGATAGTAATTTTTGCTTTTTGTTTACCTAATTGCGGACGCTTGAAGGGATTGCTGCCTTTAATTCGTGTTACCATATCCCATAAAAGTAAGGTTGTTTCCGCAAACCTTTCTGCTGTCGGTTTTTCTTGAATGTATTTTCCTGTAACTGCAACGAAGCTTTCTACAAGTCGCATGTGCCACATTCGTAAATTTGCTTCTTCGGCAATCCGATCGCCTAAACCTTTTTCTACAGCAGACAGCTTTTTTACATCTTTAAATTCTTCTCTAAATATATAATTCCATCCCGCTTGTTCTACTCGACGACAGCGATCGGTTAAATTTCCTATGGGGTGCAAGTCAAAATATTGCTCTGGTACTTGTAGAATTATGTTTAACATCGCTTGCAGTCTAGCTGCTAACGCTTCATTTCTATCGCTTCCTTCAACAATCTTAATATCTGGCAGCTTTTGATGATAAAACCGCGTGTAAAACTGTTCCATCAGAGACATTAAATGTTCAGCCACATTTAACAACCTGGGATAAAGCGACTCGAAGCTAGGATTATTTCCTTGTACGGCTAAACCGCTAGCTGCTTCTAATTCACTTAAAAGAGAAGCGATCGCATCCCAAGGCGCTTCGACATAACTATATTTAATTCCAACTGGTACAATTAAAACTTGTTCCGAGCGTTGTGCTTTGTGCAAATCTTCCGCGCACCAAAAGCTTAATTGCGCGATTCCCGGTTCTAATGGACTGATAAACTCACTTAAACCATTAGTAGCACCTTCTGGCGCCGCCGCCATCGGGAATTTTCCATTCACAAACAACTCACGCGCCGATCGCAAACCCGTCCAATCAGCTTTACCCCGTTGAATTGGCGTACCACCCAAATTAGAAGCGATCCAACCGACGTAGGAACCAGCCCATAAAGGAATGCCGCGATCGTAGATAAAATGAGCATGAATCGGCGACTCTAGTATTGTACCCTGATAACGTGCTACCTTTGGCACGAGTTGCGAAAGCAAGTAAGCTAAACAAAATGGATCGTCCGTCTTCGGATGACGAAACGCCAACATAAAGCGGATTTTACCATCTTGAAATTGGCGATAGAGATCCACCAAAATCTCTACTTTGTCTGCTTCAACATCAGCGATCGCAGTTTTCCAACGCATCCAACTCGGTAAAAACAGATGGACAAATCTCAAAAATAACGGATTCAGCGCTGGGGGAATGAATTCTAAGGGTGGTTGTGCTTGATAAATTACATCTGACAAAGTGGTTTTCTCCTGGATTGGGGACTGGGGACGCTTGGATTGAGAGAAACAAGAAAAAAATTAGAAATTCCTAAAAGAAAAAATTGACGCAGAAAGTTTAAGACTTTACACTTTATACTTCATACTTGATACTTCAATAGACTTTAACTGAGATAGAAATTATCGAATCTAAAAAAGGACAAACGATGCGACTGTCACAAATGTTATTCGTTACACTCCGGGACGATCCAGCAGATGCCGAGATTCCCAGCCACAAATTACTAGTCCGTGCAGGTTATATTCGTCGCATCGGTCGAGGTCTCTATGCGTATCTCCCCTTGATGTGGCGTGTTTTACAAAAAGTATCTCAGATTGTGCGCGAAGAAATGAACAAAACAAACGCACAAGAATGTTTGTTACCGCAATTACAACCCGCTGAATTATGGCGCGAATCTGGTCGCTGGGATACTTATACTAAAGCTGAGGGAATCATGTTTTCCCTCATCGATCGCAAAGACGAACAATTGGCACTAGGTCCAACTCACGAGGAAATAATTACAGCGATCGCTCGTGATATGATTCGCTCATACCGCCAATTACCGCTGCATCTCTACCAAATTCAAACTAAGTTCCGCGATGAAATTCGTCCCCGCTTCGGTTTAATGCGCGGACGCGAATTTATCATGAAGGATGGCTACTCCTTCCACGCCGATGAAGAAAGCCTGAAAAAAACTTACCAAGATATGTACATAGCATACAGCAATATGCTGCGGCGTTCTGGTTTAGCTTTCCGAGCAGTGGAAGCAGATTCTGGTGCGATCGGTGGATCTGGTTCTACAGAATTTATGGTATTGGCGGAAGCTGGTGAAGATGAAGTTCTCTACACTGAAGATGGTAAATACGCTGCCAACGTCGAAAAGGCTGTTTCTTTACCGATTGATGCCGAACCTTCACAGTTTACAACATTTGAGAAACGCGAAACACCAGGAACAGAGACAATCGAGACGCTTTGCGAATTTCTCAAATGTTCTCCTACCCAAGTTGTCAAAAACGTTCTTTATCAGACAGTTTACGATAATGGTACAACAGTATTAGTACTGGTGAGCATTCGCGGCGATCAAGAAGTTAACCAAATCAAGTTGCAGAATGAGTTAACAAAACTAGCTTCCCAGTACGGCGCGAAGACGATTATCAATTTAAGTGTACCAGATGCAGAAGCGCAGCAAAAATGGGCAGCAAAATCTCTTCCTTTGGGTTATATTGCCCCCGATATCGCCGATGATTATATTCAATCTACCAAAGATGTTTCACCGAACTTTGTCCGGCTGGTAGATAAAACCGCAGTCGATTTAAAGAACTTTGTCACCGGCGCGAATGAATCAGGCTATCACGTAGTTGGGGCAAATTGGGTAGAGCAAATTAAGCAACCAGAATTAGTAGTAGATATACGCAAAGCAAGACCGGGCGATCGCGCCCAGCACAACCCAGAACAAACTCTGCAAACAGCGCGGGGAATCGAAGTAGGGCATATTTTCCAACTCGGAACCATATATTCCCAAATCATGCAAGCAAATTATACCAACGAACAAGGTGAAGAGAAGCCTTTATACATGGGTTGTTATGGTTTTGGTGTCTCTCGACTCGCTCAAGCCGCTGTAGAACAATCTTATGACAAAGACGGAATTATCTTTCCAGTAGCGATCGCACCTTATCACGCCATAGTCACAATCCCTAACATAAAAGACGCTCAACAAGTCGAAATCGCTGAAAAACTTTACAAAGAACTCAATCAAGCGGGAGTAGAAACCTTACTCGATGACCGCGATGAGCGTGCAGGCGTTAAATTCAAAGATGCCGACTTAATAGGCATCCCCTACAGGATTGTAACCGGAAGAGCGATCGCAAACAACAAAGTCGAAGTAGTCCAACGCCAAACTCGCCAATCTCAAGAAATCGCCATTGAAGAAGTCGTGACAATTCTTAAACAGTGGATTTCGTCAGCAATAGAAGTTAAAAAATAAACGCAGAGGGACACAAAGGCTTACGCAAAGGTTCGCAGAGAAATACTCCGCGTTCCTTTGCGTTATCCTCAGCGTTCCTCTGCGTTAAAAAATATCTTCAAAAAAATGGAATTCCTCACAATCCTTTTATCAGGTTTGCTGGGTTTAGTTTCCCCCGTGGGAATCGCAGTCGATCACATTGCGGAAAATGCCATCCGTTCTCAATTTAGTAAAGTAGGAGAATTGCAAGTGCGTGTTGATAACGCACCCAGTTATCAATTGTTGCAAGGTACATTTGAACGTGTGAGAATTGCCGGACGTTCTTTGCAATTGAAAAGGCAAAATATCCGGATTGCAGTTTTAGAATTAGAAAGCGATCGCATTGAAATCAAACCGCGTAGTTTAACTCGCAAACCTCAATTAAAGAAACCTTTACAAGCGGGGGTGCGATTAGTTTTGACAGAAGAAGATATTAACCAAGCTTTGCGATCGCCACAATTAATAGCTAGGCTACAAAAGCTAAACATCAATTTACAGAATTTTGCAAATACAGGGGCTAACCCCGTATACAATTTAGTCAATCCACAGGTACGATTTTTACCTAATAACCGCCTGCGAATCCAAGTAGAATTGCAGGAAAAACAAAAAAGCAAACCACTTTTAATTAAAGCAGAATCACAAGTGAGTATAGTTAATGGCAGACAAATACAGCTAGTTAATTTAGTTGCCCAAGTCGATCAAGTAGAAGTTCCACCAAAACTTATTAACGTAATCCTAAATAACATCAACAAACGATTAGATTTACGTAACCTAGAAGGTGGCGGACTGCAAGCGCGAATTCTAAAATTGAAGATAAGCCAAGGAGAATTAGAGATGGCAGCATTTGTAAGGATAGAGCCATCCTACTTAGCGCTTTTGGAAACTCCCCGTTTATAAGTATCGTCGTTACCCAGGCTTCTACTCACCCTTCGGGTTCGCCAGTCGCTCATGGGGGAAACCACGCCACTTGCTTCAAGTCGGCAGAGCCGCCCAACGCAGTGGCTCCCCAAGACCGCGCTGGCTCACATAAATATTATCTTAGCTCTCAGGAAGCTTTTAAGCATGAAAGACCAACAAGGATCTAAACGTATTTCTTCAGGTGTAATAGCAGCTGTTTCAGCCGCAGTTATAGCCGTCAGTGGTGGTGTAGCTTGGCTAACTTGGAATGCCAATCACCCTGGAGTGCCAACTCCAGGAGCTACAAGCTTACCAAATTCAGGCAATACTATACCAACCCAGCCTGTTGAAAAAGCAACTAATATTTATTGGTTGAAAGATAATGGTAGAAACTTTGAATTCGTTCCTCAACCAGTTCAAGTTCAAACTAAAGCATCTGGTAACAAGCCCGACCAAGTTTTAGAAGAGGTTTTCCAAAGTTTGTTAGCAGGACCTACAGAAGGAACAGGTTCCACCACCATCCCCAAAGGAACAAAACTAGAAAGTTTAAAAGTGCAAAATGATGAGATCCACGTTAACTTATCGAATGAATTTACTAGTGGAGGTGGTAGTACTTCAATGATGGGTCGCGTGGGACAAGTTGTTTACACCGCTACCACATTGAATCCCACCGCCAAAGTATACATTGATGTGAACGGTAAAAAATTAGAAACTTTAGGCGGTGAAGGTTTGGAAGTAGAACAGCCATTAACTCGCGAAAGCTTTAAAAAAGACTATTCGCTTTAGGAACGTGGTTAGTGGTTAGTGGTTAGTGGTTAGGGGTTAGTGGTTAGGGGTTAGTGGTTAGTGGTTAGGGGTTAGTGGTTAGTGGTTAGTGGTTAAGAGTAATTTTTCGTACCTAACAACCAACAACTATCAACCAACCAACAACCATCAACTATCAATCAACAACCATCAACCAACAACCAACAACTAACCTTACAGCTTGCTATTCAAAATCCGAAAACTACGAGCTTGCTGTTCTAACCTAGTGGCAAGGCGATCGCAAACTCGATTGCACAAATCAAAAATCATTTGGTCTTCCACGCGGTAATAAGCGCAAGTTCCTTCACTGCGACGGCTGAGAATTCCCGCTTGCCACATTACCTTCAGGTGTTTTGACACATTTGCCTGAGAAGTTTGTGTTGCCTCTACCAACTCTTGCACGCATTTTTCATCATCCCGTAGTAGGTGCAACAGCCGCAAGCGCATCGGTTCACTCAACAGGCTGAAGTATTCGGCTACTTGTTGCACCACTTCAGGGGGTATAGGCAACACTTGTTTCATTACTGTTTAACCCGCAAGGACAGAAAATATCAACAATTACTCATTTCATATATAGATTAATACTTAATCAGGGTTAATTCTCATCAAAGGTTGACCATATTCGACCGATTCGCCATTTTGCACCAAAATTTCCATCACTTGTCCGGATATTTCGGTTTCGATCTCATTCATCAACTTCATTGCTTCGATAATACAGACAGTTTGACCGCTCTTGACGCGATCGCCCACTTCCACAAAAAACGATTCACCTGGAGCCGGAGCGCGATAAAATGTTCCCACCATCGGGGAAGGCACTTCTACTAATCGCAGGTCACGCGTCGAGTTTTGTGCTGACGACGGCACCGCAGTCCCGGCATTTTCTGTAACGCGACTTACGGCAATCTCCGGTAACGGAGTAAATGCCACTTGGGGTGCAGCTGGTGTCGTTGTCAATCCCGATCCAGCTGCACCGCTAAGGTGCTCTTGATTGCTGACATTAACCCCCCTACGTACCGTTAATTCAAAATCGTTACTTTTAAGGGTTACTTCTGCAATATCTGTTTGTGCAATAGTTACCAGCAATTGGCGGATTTCATTAAAGTCCAATGGCACAGTTTTTCTTACCTCAACCTATCCGTATGAAATATTTTTCGTGGCAAAAAGCTCGCATCCCGATTGTGGTGGAATTCCGCCTTCAGATAAACCAGGTGAGATAAAAATTATTCCCTACTGATATATTTATCTTCCTGAGTATCAATTCTGATGCGTTCTCCTTGAGCAATAAACAAAGGAACCATGATAACTGCGCCAGTTTCGAGAGTTGCTGGTTTTGACCCACCTGTAGCCGTGTCACCTTTGACACCTGGATCTGTTTGGACAATTTCCAAAACCACAGACTTAGGCAATTCCACACCTAGGACTTGATCGCCCCAGCGGATGACTTCAGCTTCCATACCTTCTTTGAGGTATTTTACGCGATCGCCAATTTGTTTAGCGCTCAATCTGCCTTCTTCATAAGTTTCCATATCCATAAAGACATACTCATCGCCTTCTTTATAAGTATGTTGCATCGTGCTTTTTTCTAGATTAGCCTGCGGCACAGTTTCCCCAGCTCGGAACGTTTTTTCTACCACGCTCCCACTCTGGACATTTTTTAGCTTTGTTCGGACAAACGCAGAACCTTTACCTGGCTTAACGTGCAGGAATTCTACCACCCGCCATACAGATCCATCTAAAACAATTGAAACACCGGGTCGAAAGTCGTTACTGGAGATCATGAAGCTTTTACTCTTTGGAAGACAATCGGCATTTATTGTACCCCTCAAGCGGAGGAATTAGTCATTTTGTCATTGAGAATTGGGAATTGGGCCCTATCGCAATTGTTTAATGGGCAATGGGCAATGGGCAATGGGAATAAAGCCAAATCTCTTTCTATGCCCCATGCCCCATGTCCCATGCCCCATGCCCAATTCCCCTGTACTGTGGGAAGATTATTCATGGGTTACGCAAGAAGTCAAAAATTTAGATGTTGTATTTGAGCCATGCCATGTTCAACTTATTAAAATCCTGGCTGAAAAAAAGCCTAATTGCAGTGTTGTTGGTGACAATAAGTTTAGGCATAAGTACAGCTGGGTGGACTCCCATCAGTAGAGCCGCGCTACCAGCTGGAAATGCGATCACCGATGGCAACGCCTTGTTACGCTACGCCCTTCCCATAGATAATAAACCCGTGCGGGACTTGCAAGCGTCTTTAGAAGACATTGCCGCCCAACTGCGAGCAAATCGCCGCTGGGGGGCTATTTCCAAAGACCTCAGCAAAGCATCGCGGATTCTGAATAATCCCGACAAAATCCTCGCAAGCGTCTCTGAAGAACGCCAACCCCAAGCTGAAGCTTGGATTGCTGAGTTAAAATCTGGCGTGACTTCCCTGAATGATGTCGTTAAAACCAAAGATAAAGAAAAACTTCGCTCTGGACGAGCCAAGCTGCTGAATCTCGTTACTTTGTTAGAAGAGTCAATGGTGAAAAAATACCCCTTTGAAGTGCCTGCTGAGTACAGCAACCTACCTCAACTCAAAGGTCGTGCCACCGTAGAAATGAAAACCAACAAAGGTAATCTTACTATGATTGTGGACGGTTACAGCGCCCCTGTCACCGCCGGAAACTTTGTTGATTTGGTACAAAGAGGGTTTTATAACGGTTTAGAATTTACCCGCTCTGAAGAATCTTACGTTTTGCAAACCGGAGATCCCCCAGGTAAAGAAGTCGGTTTTATTGACCCAAAAACGAAAAAATACCGGGCTATTCCCTTAGAAATTCTCGCAGAAGGCGATAAAGAACCCACCTACGGGATTACACTAGAAGCCGCTGGGCGTTATACTGATATGCCAGTTCTGCCTTTTTCTGCCTTTGGCGCATTGGCGATGGCTCGTCCGGAAAATGAAGTTAATGGCGGTTCTTCGCAATTTTTCTTCTTTTTGTTTGAACCAGAACTTACCCCAGCCGGACGCAATTTGTTAGATGGACGCTACTCCGTTTTTGGTTACCTCAGCGAGGGCAAAGAAGTTTTAGATAAACTTAAGGCAGGTGACAAAATCGAATCGGCAAAAGTCACCCAAGGCATAGAAAATTTAGTCGAGCCGAAAACAGCATAGATAATTGTTAGTGGTTAGTGGTTAGTGGTTAGTGGTTAGTGGTTAATTGTTAACCGTCAACCGTCAACCGTCAACCGTCAACCCTCCAACTATCCAAATTCCACTATCCACTATCAAAATATGCAAGTTCGAGATATTGGTGAACAAGGTCTTTTAGAAAGATTGCAGCGCTTTTGTCCACCGGAGATTATCGGGGATGACGCAGCGGTGCTGGTGACTAAACCAGGGGAATCTTTGGTGGTGACAACCGATGTGCTGGTTGACGGCGTGCATTTTAGCGAGATTACCACTTCGCCAGAAGATGCCGGTTGGCGAGCTGCTGCTGCTAATTTATCAGATTTGGCGGCAATGGGCGCTTCTCCACTGGGGATTACTGTTGGTTTGGGACTTCCGGGAGAAGTTAGCGTCAGTTGGGTTGAGGAATTGTACCAGGGTATAACACAATGCCTGCAAAAATACAATACCTCAATTGTGGGCGGTGATGTAGTGCGATCGCCTGTCATCACTTTATCAATCACCGCTTTTGGTCAAGCTCATCCCCATCAAATTATCCGCCGCAATCAAGCCCAAGTCGGGGATGCGATCGTTGTCACAGGCGTTCATGGAGCCTCCCGCGCTGGCTTAGAACTGCTGTTACATCCAGAATTGGGGCAAAACCTCACTCAAGGGGATTATACGGCTCTCATCCGCGCACACCAGCGCCCACAACCCCGTTTAGATGTCTTACCCATCCTCTGGGAAATTTTATCTGACTCAATTCCACAAGGGCGGGAAAACCCCGATGGGCGGGGAAACCCCGATGGGCGGGAAAACCCCGATGGGCGGGGAAACCCCGATGGGCGGGAAAACCCCGCCCCTACAACTCCCCCTATCCCACGCCAGGTGCTACAACGGGGGGAAAATACGCAACGCACTGGCTCCCCATCCCCCCATCCCCCCCTCTCCCCCTTCCCCCCACTCCCCATTCCCCACTCCCCACTCCCCATCTCCGGTATGGACAGCAGCGACGGTTTGGCGGATACAGTTTTGCAAATTTGCCGCGCCAGTGGTGTTGGCGCTGTTCTAGAATCTACGCAAATTCTTTTACCAGATGCTTTCAACTACTGGCTGACAAAAGAAAAAGCGCTCTTTAACGCTCTTTACGGTGGCGAAGACTTTGAATTAGTGCTTTGCTTGCCAAAACAACCAGCTTATGCATTAGTTGAAAAACTTGGTAAAGGGGCAGCGATCGTCGGAACAATTACATCTGGCTCCAAAGTCATTTTGCACGACCAGAACGCAAAAAACCCCGACCAAGTTCTCACTCTTGGTCGAGGGTTTCAACACTTTATGAGTTAGGAGTTGGGAGTTGTCAGTTGGGAGTTGTCAGTTGGGAGTTGAAGCCCATTTTTGATTCAAAAACCACAACTGACAACTCAAAACTTAAAATTCCTCACTCATAACTCCTAATTCCTAACTTTTTGCTTAACTCCACTTATCGGCTACTAGCTCTGCCAAATCCAAGACTCGCTGGCTGTAACCCCACTCGTTGTCATACCATGCCATCACCTTCACCATGTCGCTGCCCATGACCATTGTCAAGCTAGCATCGACAATCGAAGAAGCTTCAGTACCTTGGTGATCGGATGATACCAAAGGTAGATCGCAATAGTCTAAAATGCCTTTGAGTGAACCCTCGGAGGCATCTTTTAGGGCTTGGTTGACTTCTTCGGTAATGGTACGCTTTTCGACTTGAACGACGAAATCCACCATCGAAACATTCGGGGTGGGTACGCGCAATGCCACACCATTCAGCTTACCTTTGAGGTCTGGTAGTACCAACGCTACAGCTTTTGCCGCACCTGTGGAGGTGGGTACAATGTTCATTGCCGCAGCACGAGCACGTCGCAAATCTCGGTGACTGGCGTCTAACAGACGTTGGTCGCCGGTGTAGCTGTGAGTGGTGGTCATGGTGCCTTTGATGATGTTGAACTTTTCGTGCAACACCTTGGCAACAGGAGCCAAACAGTTGGTAGTACAGCTGGCATTACTGATGATGTTGTGTTTGTTGTGGTCGTAATCGTGATGATTCACGCCAACTACAAACGTACCATCTTCGTTTTTGCCTGGGGCAGTGATCAGAACTTTTTTGGCACCTGCATTTACATGCTTCATTGCCCCTTCTTTGCTGGTAAATACACCTGTTGCTTCAATAACCAGGTCTATTTGCCAGTCTCTCCAGGGCAAGTTTTCTGGATTGCGATCGGATACGCACTTAACGGTTTTACCGTTAACGATGATAGAATTATCATCGGCAGAAATGTCAGCATTCTGTAACTTTCCTAGCATCGTGTCATATCTGAGCAGATGCGCGTTGGTTCTTGGGTCTGAGGTGTCGTTGACAGCAACTATCTCGATGTTGCTATGTTCTCTACCTACCCAGCAGCGCATAAAGTTACGTCCAATGCGCCCAAAACCGTTGATTGCAACTCTAATCACAGCGTCTTGCCCCTCTGTATTTATGCCTATACATTAATATCGTTGACCACGATCATACCGCAAACGGGGGGGGTATTTATAACTATAAAGTGCTGAAGCAACAAAAAAATACATATTTTATTTAGATTTATCGAAGTAGAGGTTTTGGGCGGTGATGTACAATCTAACCGATTCCGGGACTAGATAACGAATTGACTGGCGTTCGCCGCACATCTGCCGAATTAAACTTGACGAAAGTCCCACTAAAGGTATAGGCAATAATTGCCAGCTAATGGTATAGGATTGTTTTTGCAGTTGTTGTACTTGCTTGCAGATCAACTCGCTTTGAGCTATATTCTCACCACCGACTAATCGGGGTGCGACCAACAAATCACACATTTGTACTAATTCTCGTCCACGATACCAACGGGGCAAAGTAAGGAAGGCATCCAAGCCTAGAATCCAGTACCAGTGAGTATTAGGGTAAAAAGCAGATAACTCAAGTAGGGTATCAATCGCATAGGAAGTTCCGGAGCGATTCATCTCAACCAATGAAATAGTAAACGAGGGGTTGTCTTTGATCGCTAGTTGGAGCATTTCTACTCGATGCTCAAAGGAAGTCGCTTGTTTATGAGGAGGATTTAACGATGGCACCCAAATTACGTATTCTAAGGGTACTTGATGCAAAGCTGTCTCGGCTAAAATCAAGTGTCCCCAATGAACAGGATCAAAAGTGCCGCCGAAAATTGCTATAGACCGCATTCGCACGATTTGTGAGTTTCATTTCAGTTTAAAAGCAGTTTCGCATCCCAATGTACTATTGAGCAATAATTCCAGTAAGGAAAACAAAAAATGTATTTGAAATTACACTCATTTCTTTCCCGATGCAGCGGAAATTTTCAGAATAAACATAAAAACAGTTCGGAAAAAGAAAAAATCGCCTGCCTTGGTAAAATCATTCTGAACATGCAGATGTTTAGCATTCGATAGCAACCGAATCATGAAAGAGAAAATGATGCACGATCTGTAACGATAAAAATCAAATTCCTGTTATGATACGCGTGTCATTTGTGAATATTGGTGTGGTGTGGTGTAAGAGGATTAAAAAATGAGCAATTCTGTAGACTTTAGTGGTAGACCATTTCACTTTATTGGTATTGGCGGTATAGGTATGTCTGCTCTGGCATACGTTCTGACAAAACGCCATTTGCCAGTGTCAGGTTCGGATCTTCGTCCCAACCACATTACACGAAAGTTGGAAGGTATCGGATCTCATATATTTGGGACACAATCAGCAAGCAATCTCGCGTTTTTTCATCCTGCAAGTGAGGTTATTACTGAGAAGAATACAGTAGTATTAAATTCACCAGAAAAATTGCCTACTGTAAGTAAAGCAATACTGCCCCAAGTCATATGTTCAACAGCAATTAATACAAATAATTTAGAATACAAAGCAGCACTAGAATTAGGTTGTCCAATCTTTCATAGGTCTGATGTGCTAGCCGCATTAATTGCGGAATATTACAGTATTGCAGTCGCAGGAACGCACGGTAAAACAACAACTAGTAGCATGATTGGTTATATGCTACTACAAGCTGGTTTAGACCCAACGATTCTGATAGGTGGCGAAGTAAAAGCTTGGTCTGGCAATGCCCGATTGGGAGAAAGTAAATATCTAGTAGCTGAGGCAGATGAATCAGATGGTTCTTTGGTAAAACATGCCCCAGAAATTGGCATCATCACCAATATTGAATTAGATCATCCCGACCACTACGACACATTAGAGCAAGTGGTGGAAACTTTCCAGACATTCGCTAAAAGTTGCAAAGTATTGATCGGTAGTATTGATTGTGAAACGGTAAGCAATCGCCTCAAACCAACTATCAGCTACAGCTTACACTCAGACACCGAAGCTGATTACACTGTCACCAATATCGAATATCGCGCCGATGGTACAACAGCTTTAGTTTGGGAACGAGGCAAAGCCTTGGGCTTATTAAACTTGCGTTTGCTCGGTCGTCACAACCTCAGCAACTCCTTAGCCGCAGTCGCTGTTGGTCGAGTTTTAGGTTTAGAATTTGGCTTAATTGCTGAATCTCTCGCCACTTTTGAAGGTGCAAGACGCCGCTTTGAATTACGCGGTGAAGTCAATGGTATTACCTTTATTGACGACTACGCCCATCACCCCAGTGAAATTCGCGCCACTCTTGCTGCCGCACGTCTCCAAGCTAGACCCGGACAAAGAGTAGTTGCTATCTTTCAACCACATCGTTACAGCCGCACACTCACGTTCTTAGAAGAATTTGCCGAATCCTTTACTTATGCTGATTTGGTCGTCATCACTGACATTTATAGTGCAGGCGAACCAGATTTAGGACAAGTCAGTGGTGAACAACTAATGGCGAAAATTGCTACTCACCAGTCCAACGTGACTTATCAACCGACTTTATCCTCAGTGCGTGAATATTTACTTTCTAAGCTGCGTCCTGGAGACTTAGCTTTGTTTTTAGGTGCCGGGAACTTGAACATGGTGATACCCGAAGTAATTACAACTCTTTGCGAACCAGCTAAAGCTACATCCTAAAAGCTGACACTTATTGGTTAATTCCTCAGCATTGTGTCTGTCTCGCGAGAGTTTCCTTACTTCACCTTTTTGCCGTATCTATACGGCATATAAATGTAAAAAAATCACCAATTGAAGTTATATGACAATTTCCCAGGCAGCTAAAAACGTCTGCAAAGTTTCTACCTTAGCGACAAGTAAGCAAGAAACAGTTAATTCTATCGACAAGAAAGTTTACGTAATCGGTAGCGATTTTGCCATCAAGTCTCAGGCTTCCCTCGCAGCAGTTACTTCCTACAGAGTTGGCGGACCCGCCGAATGGTACGCAGCTCCGCGAAACTTAGCAGCACTGGAAGCGAGTGTGAAGTATGCAAAAGAACATGATTTAACAGTAACAATACTCGGTGCTGGCTCTAACTTGTTGGTAAGCGATCGCGGTATATCCGGTTTAGTTATTGCGACTCGTCATCTGCGCCACAGCCACTTTGACCCCCAAACAGGTCGATTAACAGTTGCGGCAGGAGAATCAATCCCCAGCTTGGCTTGGCAAGCAGCAGACTTGGGTTGGGAAGGATTAGAATGGGCGGTTGGCATCCCCGGAACCGTCGGCGGTGCGGTTGTGATGAATGCTGGGGCACACAGTAGCTGTGTAGCTAATATGTTAGTCAGCGCCGAAGTGCTTTCACCTGATGGCACATTAGAAATTGTCACCCCCGATCAGTTGGGTTACGCCTATCGGACTTCGTTACTACAAGGAAGCGATCGCATAGTCACCCAAGCCACCTTCCAACTTAAGCCAGGGGCAGATCCGGCTTTAGTTGTAGCCGCAACAAAACAACACAAACAACATCGTCTGACCACTCAACCCTACAACTTCCCCAGCTGTGGTAGCGTGTTCCGCAATCCCAAACCTCATAGCGCAGGCTGGTTAATTGAACAAACCGGTCTTAAAGGCTATCAAATAGGCGGAGCGCAAGTTGCACAACTCCACGCTAATTTTATCGTCAATCGTGGCGGAGCAAAAGCTAACGATATCTTTGGTCTAATTCGCCACATTCAGCAACGGGTACAAGACCGCTGGTCGATTTTGTTAGAGCCAGAAGTGAAAATGATCGGCGAGTTTCAACCAGTTTGAAGGAAATGGGCATCGGGCATCGGGCATCGGGCATCGGGCATGATCCAAGTGGGCAAGTGAAATACGCGATCGCTTCTTTTTATTCCCATTGCCCATTGCCCATTGCCCATTGCCCATTGCCCATTGCCCCTAATAGGTAAAAAAACAGGCAACTTGCCTGCGGCATCTATAATTGAATTTGATTTCTTATTCAACGCACACGCGGACAATCAGTTATGGCAGAAAAAGGACAGGGATTTGGCTTCGGCTTAGGAAAAATGAAAGAACTCGCCGAAGCGTTTAAAAAAGCGCAGCAAGTTCAAGAAGGCGCGAAAAAACTCCAAGAAGAATTGGAGCAAATGGAAATTTTGGGAGAGTCTGGTGGTGGTCTGGTCAAGGTGATTGTCAGCGGAAACCAAGAACCAAAGCGCGTGGAAATTTCCCCAACTGCTCTAGAAGAAGGTGCAGATGTACTTTCCGACCTTGTGACAGCAGCAATGAAAGATGCTTACAACAAGTCCACTGCGACAATGCGCGATCGCATGGAAGACTTGACCAGTGGGCTAGAACTTCCCGGATTTTAGTAAAGTGTCAATAGTTAGTGGTTAGTAGTTAGTGGATAGTGGTTAATGGATAGTGGTTAGGGGATAGTGGGAGCGTGGTTAGGGGATAGTGGATAGTGGGAGCGTGGTTAGGGGATAGTGGTTAGTAATATTTTTTTGCAACCAACAACTAATAACTGACAACTAACCACTCACAACTAACAACCGACAACTAACAACTAACAACTAACAACTAACGACTGACGCGCAAAACCGATTTTTATGCCTTATAAGCTGCTTTTTGTCTGCCTGGGGAATATTTGCCGATCGCCATCGGCAGAAAATATCATGTATCATTTAATCGAGCAGGCAGGCTTGAGCGAAAGCATTCTCTGTGACTCTGCAGGGACATCTAGTTACCACATTGGTAGCCCACCTGACAGACGCATGAGTGCTGCGGCTATTCAAAAGTTGGGAATTAAATTACATGGTTCAGCCCGACAGTTTCAAAAGTCAGATTTTCAAGATTTTGATTTGATTTTGGCTATGGATCGAGAGAATTATGAAGATATCCTCTCTCTCGATCCAACTGGGCTGTATCGTCAGAAAGTGCGTTTGATGTGTGACTTTTGCTCTGGGTACACTATTCCAGAAGTTCCAGACCCCTACTATGGCGGTTCAGAGGGATTTAATCAGGTGATTGATTTACTCGTAGATGCTTGTCAAGGTCTTTTAAAACACGTCACCAGCCAGTAATCAAGGTGTGATTAGCTGTTATTTAACTAAACCGTGCGTAATCGCAAAACGCACCAGTTCGGCGCGGTTGTTGGTATCAGTTTTCTTTAGTAAGCTGCTAACGTACTTTTCTACTGTCCGAGGACTTAGATGTAACTGATTACCCATCTGGGCATTAGAAAGACCATGAGTTAACAGGTAGAGGACTTCCTGTTCTCTAGAACTTAAAGATAAAAGTACTTCTCCCTTCTCAAAATGATTAACATGATTATAAGAGTCAGCAACTTTAGGCGCAGAATTACCTGGATTTTCTTGATGAGAAAAGCCATACTCTGATTTCATGATTTGCGATCGCTCTAATAAATTCCGAATCGCTGCGGCTAACTCTTCTAACTCAAAAGGCTTGGGCAAATATAAATCGCACCCTGACTGATAGCCCAAGATTCTTTCCTGAGTCTTTATTCTTGCCGTTAACAAAATTACCGGTAACAAACGAAACGCTGGTTTTTGACGCACCTGGCGCACCAATTCATAGCCATTCATTCGGGGCATGACAATATCGGTGACAATCAGATCGGGATGGTACTCTTCCACAATCTCCAGAGCCTCTTGACCATCATCAGCTGTAATTACTATGTAGCCAGATAATTCAAGATAATCGCTGATAGACAGACGAGTGCCCAGGTCGTCATCCACTACAAGGATCGTCAAGGGCATGGACAGTACACCCCTAGCATTTTTTTGAATAAACAATTTGCTTCTATGAGCAATATCAGTAGACTTAAGCAACAATAGTACTCTTATGTTTCATACTATGACAGCATAAACAGCTAGTAACTGCCTTTGGGTTGATTTATAAATAAAATCTTAAATTCTTACAATAGCTTAATAAATTTTAACTCATTTTCTTCAGGTGTGTGATGCGGGCAGATAGTTTTATGATTTGTCATCACTAAACGAGTACTTGAAGGCGATCGCCCTTTTTATAACTATAAATTAATACTTACTAAATAAATCACCTCGCACGTTAAATTAATAAGATAACACTGATATCGAGTAAAGCATTTATAGTGGTTTAATATCCCCCACTAAAGTTTAGCAACAACTAAACACGAATTTTTAGGCAAATTTGACGCAAGCAAAATACTCAATGAGCGAGAAAAGCGACAGTTACAAAGTTGTAAGCGATAATCGGCAAGCCCGTTATTTGTACGAAATCTTGGAAACCTACGAGGCTGGAGTTCAGTTGACAGGCACCGAGGTTAAGTCAATCCGTGCGGGAAAAGTTAATCTCCAAGATGGCTATGCTTTGATTCGCGACGGCGAAGCATGGCTTTTGAACGTACATATCTCCCCTTACACTGCTAGTGGACAATATTTTAACCATGAACCGCGCCGCACGCGCAAGCTGCTGCTGCATCGCCAAGAAATCCGCAAGCTAATTGGCAAGGTGGAACAGCAAGGTTTAACTTTAGTTCCTTTAAAAATGTATCTGAAACGAGGTTTAGTAAAAGTAAGTATCGCTCTAGGCAAAGGTAAAAAGCTGCACGATAAGCGAGAAGACTTGAAACGACGCCAAGATCAACGCGATATTCAACGGGCGATGAAGAATTATTAAGCCGCAGGGTGACAAACGCGACTACTACATCAGAGTGAGCCACAACTTCAAGTGAGCAGCATTTGTCTATCCTCAGCGTGAGTTTAGAGAAAGTTGAGTTTATAGCTGTAGATTGATTCAATTAATCTTTGAAGTAGATAAATTGGTGAGTAACAAACGAACCGATCAAGAACAAACATTTATGAAAAGTAATCTCACCAAAGTTATTGGCGCTGGCGTTTTCGCGTTGAGTATGACAATGTTGCCCTTAACATTACCTGCACAAGCTCAATCTAATAGTGGAACCAGCAACACAGATGGAACCACAACAACTGCCCCAAGCACAACAACAGCAACTTATGAAAGAAATGATTTTGATTGGGGTTGGTTAGGATTAGTAGGTTTATTAGGTCTAGCTGGTTTAGCTGGTAAAAACCGCCGTGAAGATGCAAGCCGCTATCGCGACCCAAACACCGTAGGTACTTCGACTTACAGAGAATAAGATATTCGCCGCTTCAGTTGCTTATTTTGGATAAAAATAGGGGAATCACGAAAAAGAAGAAAGAAGGGATTCATAGCCTCTTTCTTCTTTTTTCAGTTTGTTATAAAAGTAGGCTTTCTGCTGGTGGGTACTTGCGTTCCCCCAATTACCCCACAACGCCACTTGACGCCAGACGCTTCAAGTCGGCAGAGCCGCCCAACGCGCTGGCTCCTTTATGCCGGGAAACCCGTCCACCGCAGTGGCTCCCCCACACCCTACACCCTACACCCTTCTTCTTGACTTTGGTCTTGAGGTGTGTATGTGTAATAGCTGGCAATCAAACCAACTACTAGCCACCAAACGCTATTGACTTCAGGACGATAAAATACAGTATCTACTGTGCCATGAGCGAGTATACCTGCCATTGTGGCGATCGCTCCAATTAACCAAAAGCCATCGGCACTTCTGAATTTTCGCAAGCGTTGCAGTTGTAAAAATGCTGTATTAAAAGTTACTATTAGTAACCAGAGGAAAGCGGCTAAACCAACAAAGCCAGTTTCTACAGTCACCTCTAACAAAATCGAATAGGCACTCAAAGCAGTATAACGAGGGTGTTGGTAAAGCGGGTAAATTTTATTAAAAGAGCCGTGACCAGGACCAATACCGATAATTGGGCGATCGCGAATCATTTCAAAAACAGCATCCCAAACATTGCGGCGAAAATTATTACTGCTGTCTTTGCTGCGATCGGCAAAAATACTCAAAAATCGCAAACGTACCGGCTCTACAAATATCACCGCTAGCAGCAATACGCTAATCAAACCTCCCAAAATAATTGGTAGCGACCAAGTTCGCCAAAAAGGAGGCATTTCTATACTCCACCAATAAACCAACAATGCCATCACAATTAAAAGTGCCACAACTAGCCCAATCCAGCCACCACGACTAAAAGTAAAAATTAGGCAAGCAGTATTGACAACAAACATCGTTAATGCTAGAGCTTTCTTGATTCCACCTTGCCAGACAAACACGGCAACCAAGCTGAAAACCACAGCGGGTAGAAGGTATCCAGCAAGTAAGTTAGGATTGCCCAAATAACTATAAACCCTTGTAGTTTTAGCAAAAGTAGATTCTTGATCGACCCAAGTTGCTAGGGGAGGAGCGCCAAAAAACCATTGCCGCATCCCATAAATACTGACAATCAGCGATACATGCAAGTACAGGACAATCATCCAAGAGCGGATGCGAGGCGACCTCAACACCCTAGCACAAAGGACAAACAGCAACAAATAGAGCGTTAACGTTGTCAAATCATTAACCGCCACCTTTTTTACTGGTGATAATGCTGTAGCGACAGCAGCAACAGCCCAGTAAAGCAATACCAACAAGTGAATCGGAGTGACAGTCGGCTGATTTCCGGGTGCTGGTTCATCCGATAAAGTCAACAACAGCCAAAATCCCACACAACCCGTCAGCAATAACCCGATAAGTGTAGTCGATACAAAAGGCGCAAGAGCATACACGACACTCAATAAAGCAGCCGCGATTGTGTCTCCCCATTGCATTAGGATACTGCCTTGCCGCCAGGAACTCAACAACCCGACTAGAAAACGGTGCAGGTAGCTAGTTGTGAGATATTGTTTAAGGGGCAAGTAAGATAAAGTGAATCTTTGCCAGACTAAATTCATAAAGAAAACTGCGATCAATTAACAATCAGCTCGAACTTGGACTCGATTGTAATGCGAGTAGTTCCTTTCATTAGGAATTAATTGCGCTCTTATTTCCTAATGAAAGATTTTATTAGATATAGGCGATCGCTACAAACGTAAGTAAATTTTGACTAACTGATTTTGAACTTACTTACATTTGTTTGCAATTCTTGAGCAATGTCTACAGTTTTTTGCAAAGATTGAGAAATTTTCTGGGAACTACTAGTAAGTTCTGATACTTGATAAATTTCTGATAGAAGTTTTGTAACTGCTTGGGATGTTTCCACCTGAGATACTGTTGCCTGAGAAATAGATTGCACTAAATTATCAAGTTGCTGGGATACATTCAAAATTTGATTTAGGGATTTTTTCACATCTTCTACAATGTGCGTTCCTTTCACCACTTCCGAAGTTCCCAACTCGATTGCCTTGACAACTTCTTGTGTTTCTCGTTGCGTGTTTTTCGCTATTTGCTCAATTTCTTGGGTAGCACCTGTACATCGTATAGCTAGTTCTCCTAGCTCTGTAGCAAATAGCAAAAAACTGTTATTGTCTTGATTAATTCTGCCAGCTTCTAATTCCGCATTGAATGCTAATATGTTGGTTCGCGTTCCTATCTCGTCAATCAAAGAAACTATACGGCTAATTTGTTGTGAAGATTCTCGCAAACGCTTTATTTTTTTTGCCATATCGTAAATTGTGGAGCGCAAATTCAACATGTTTTGCATCGTCAAATCTATTGCCGTTCCGCTTTCTTGAGCATTAAAAGTGGCTGTCTGAGCGAAGGACGCAGCTTTTTGAGCGTTTTCTGACATTGATTGCAGATCCCGCTTTATTTGATGAACGCTATCTAAAGTGGAGTTGATTTTAGTGTCTTGTGTAAGCGCTTTTTCAGATAGTTGTCGAATTGCATCTTCGTTTTCATTAACAGCTATATTTAGCTGAGAGGTAGATGATTGTACTTTCGCCACAATTGCTTTGAGATTATCGATTATAGTGTTAAAATTCTCAGCGATAATGCCTATTTCCCCAGATATCACTTCTGCCTTAACTGTCAAATCGCCTTGAGATGCTTTGTCGATATCTTTGAGCAATTTGAGAATCTGCTGTTGTAGTAATTGTTGTTGTTGAGATTGCTCATCGGAGAAAATTTCAGCATAAGAGTTGGCATTTTCAACTTTTTCGATGAGTGATGCTTGCTCTAGAGCATAGCCAATCGGAATTGTCACTTGCCTCAACAAATTAATTTCTAATTCTTGCCATTGACGGGGACGAGAACATTGATGAGCGATGAGCAAACCATAAAGTTTATTGTTAATCAAAATCGGTGCAACTAAATTTGCTTTGACATCAAATTGTTCCAACTGAGCTATGTGACAATCAGTCAAACCAGCTGCATAAATGTTTGCGATCGCTAGCACGCGTCCTTTCTGGTACTTTTCTACATAACTGTCGGCAAAACAAGGATCGGCGATTTCTGTTCCTAAAGCTACCGGGAATTCAGGATTTAGCGATTCAGCAATTATCTTGCCTTGCCACTTTTCATCAAATTTGTAGACAATAACTCTATCTGCTTCGAGAGCTGCTTGTACACTCGTTACAGCAGCAGTCAAAATGTACTGAGTATTCAGAGAGCCACGGCAACGAGCAGTAATTTCATTAACTAGTTTTGCTAGTTTTACTTCATCTTCTTGTTTGCGGATTTGTTGAGTAATCTTGTTTGCTAATTGGTTGAAACTGAGAGCTAATTGTCCAACTTCATCAGCTGAAAAAATTTCTGCACGAGCAGCGCGATCGCCTGCTGCATATTTTAACGCTGTTCGCTGTAGCTGCTGAATCGGTTTAATAATTGTCCGTCTCTGAATCAAAGCCCAAATCAAGATAATCGTTAATGCCAAAATAATCGTCAACAACTGCACCCAAAAACTATCTGCAAGCAATTTATTCAACGCTGTTTCTGGAGTTACCCGCACTAAAATAGCCACAGGCTGCTTACTAAAAATAGCAATCGGCTCATCATCTGCTTGGATAATTTTGTAGGGTACAGCCTTCGTCGCTACAGTGTAAGTTTCATTGTCAATTTTCATCCGCGCTGTGACTGCTTCACCTGCCGAATTTAATGCTGTTTCTAGTAACGATTTACCTGTTTGAGGTAAGTCGAAATTTGAGAGTTTCTCCGATTCGTTTTGAGCTAAAGATGTTGCTAAGGTAAATTCTCCTGTTGGCTGGCGAAAATAAACTGCGCTATAGCCACCAGCAGTAGTTGTCAATGCATCTCGGAAAATTGAGTTTTTGCCGTTGACTATATCCCCAGAAACTAAAGCACCGATTACTACGTTTGTTTCCGGATTTTTCACCGGGGTAACTGTATAACGAATTAGTGCATCTTTATTTCTAAATCCATTTGGTAGAGGTGGCGATTCTCGCCTTAGTTCCGACCATTTGACAATGCGAGTAGCTTTAACCTGTTTTGGATAGTTGAAAACTTCACTAACTAAATTGTCCGGATTAAAAATTTCCCCTTGACGGTCAGCATTGGCATTGACTATAATCTTGAAATCTTTGCCAACAAGCGTAGCATATTCTATTTTTCTTGCTTTGATTTCATTTGTCAGAATTTGCTTGACTTGTGCCTTCAAGTATGGACTTATAAGTTGACCAGAAGCATTGAGATTTGCCGCTCTAATAATTGCAGTATTATCTGATTGCCCTCGAAAACCATAGCCCATTTGATCGACTTTAATATTGTAAGCCATATCTGTAACTGCAACTTCTGACTTAGCTTGTTCCAGTGACAAAGCTTGAAGATTACTTGTAGTTAAATATCTACTAACAATACCCAGCCCCAAAATTGCTATTAGTTCCGAAGCAATCAATACAATCAACTGTTTGCGAGCAATAGAAAGATTAGCAAACTTTTGCCATAAAGAAGATTTGACTCGCAGGGAACTAAGCTTATTGATAGATTGTGGAAATTTTGGGAATCCAGAATCTTGATGAGAGTTATTTAACAAATGTGTTTCTGAACTCAATTGACTATCTTTTGTTGTTAAAAAATGTTTGCTCACTTCAATTTTCCTTTTAATTCAGTAATTTATAAATATTGTTTGCAGCAGAAATTGAACAGTTATAGCACTAAGCTTAATAACTGCCGAAGAAATAACGAATACATATTTACACGCTGATATTGACTTAAGCGATGATGAAAACGTTAAGCCTACAAGCGTAAATATGAGTCATCAATTGAATCAATCGAAAAATGAACAACTATACATTTCACTGATTTCTAACCGGGAATCTAAATTGGGGGATACATAACATCGAAAAGAAAATTAGGATGCACTGTGATATCCGAAGAAAGCTCTGCCGCATTTGTCTGATATAGCTCATGAGTCAACTAATTAATTTATCATGAAGGCAAATTTACTACAATCAAACATCAGTCTTAAGTTATACCTTTGACAAAATTAGTTGAAAACAAAGACACATGAGGTCTTTGCTCATTCTAAATCGACGCTGTAACAATAATTTGATACATGTCCCTACTTACGTATAAGTTAATAACTTCATGATATCAGCATGGGGGAGTGTTAATAAGGTATGTTTACTTTGGAAAATATATACTGCCAACTGTGATGATAAAAGTAGATTGCAGCCAGCAGGAAATAAAATATTTAGGTATAGCCAACATTTGTGGTGGGGAAAGGGGTGCATGGGAAAGTATCCAATATTTTTCCTTTTTTACCCTTTCCCCCTACGAAGGTAAAATGCTCTGATAACAAGACTTTACTGGTATCTTTAAAGACTAAAAATCTACAGTCACGTCTATATAATGCTTCATGACATCTTTGGTAATAAAAACTTGCGCGATCGCAGTCGTCACCAAAAGCAAATTTTACCTTTATCGGTGACGACTATCGCAACAATCAATCTTAAGTTTTTCTCACTCTTGTGATAAATAGACTAAATAGCTGATTTTCGACGCATAAGAGCGAAAATTCCCGGAATCAGTGCCAACATAACAAATGTTTTTGCCATCCTCAAACGCGATCGGCATACGATCTGCATCAGATATCACTAACTTTTTCTGTTGTCGCTATTTTTAATGGTAAAGAAAGCACATAGCGGTATCCTGATTCTGGTGAACCTTGAATCGAAATTTGCCCACCATGCAAAGAAGCCAGATGACAACTAAGCAACAGACCCAAACTTTCGCGAGACATGCTTTTATGCGGCTTAGTTAAATCTAAGTTGGAATCAACACCAAATTCGTATGAATTTGAATCATCCAACTCTACTAATGGCAAACTCCTTACTTGCTCTTGATTTTTCTGATGAATATTGTAGCTTGCAGCCTCAGCAGTCAGTTCCACCAACGCTAGTGGACTTAGACGAAAATAAGGATCGACCTCGGTTATACCGTCTCCCAACCAGGGATGCGATACCCAGACAGTAATGTTGAGTGTATCTTCCTTGTTAGAAACATGAATGCGAACAACGCTACCTGTAGCAGAAAGTTGAATCACGCTGAAAACCAGGTGATAAAGCATTTGTCGCACCTTGTCTTTATCCAAAGTCCAAATGCGACTGCGGTTTGGTTCTATCGACAAGCGAATATCTTGCTCGCGACGGTTGGCTGCTTCTTCTAAAGTATTGATAGCTTGTTGACACAGCATTTCAATATCCATAGGAGCTAGATTCAGCACATTCGGACTTTCATCCACTGTTCCGAGTTCGCTAATTTCATTTACCAACGAAAGCAAGTATCGACCACTGTGTTGAATAATTTCTAGATATTCTCTTTGCTTAGTCGTCAAAGGTCCATAAATCTCACGTCCCAAAACACTAGCCATACCTAACACAGATGTCAACGGTGTACGCAACTCCTGAGTTAGCTGCCCCAATAGTTCCAACTTCAGTTCCTTGGTAGGATCGGAATCTTTTTCTATTAGGGGTGTGGTGATTCTGATTTCGCTGCGCTGCTCATCCTTAAATGAGAAATGAGAAGCGTTATTGTCAGTGCTTTCTGGCTTTGATTGCAAAAGTCGATTGCGCTCGAATTCACTCATGCACCAACGAGCTATGATTTGTAGAAACTCAATATCTCGATGGGAAAATTCGTGTTCCTTGAGATACATGACTGCCAGCGAACCCAGACAATGCCCAGAAGCATCAATTAGCGGTGCCCCCATGTAAGCGCGAATGCCATAATCTTTTACCAATTTGCTACTTTGCAGTTCTGCATCCGTGATTTTTCGCGTATCGGTGATAACCACTATTTGCGAAGTCTCTACCACCTGGGTGCAAAACGATTCCCGGCGTAACAGTTGACGAGTTTGCGCCAGCTGATTCATGATTCCCAGTCTCGATAAGCCTACCGCTGACTTGAACCAATGACGGTCTTGATCGACAAATCCCAATATGGAAATTGGGGCATCCAAAAAGTGGGCAGCAGTTTGAGTCGCTTCTTCAAAAACAGGAATCGTTTCTGATTGCCGCAAACCTAGTTCCAACAATGCTTTTAGTCGTTGTTGTTCTTTTGTTTCCTGGGAAGCCCAACCATCCTTGAGGGCAAACAATTTGTTTTCCGGCTCTACCATTGCCACTGTTACCTTGATAATTGTTTGATACTGTAATTTATATAACCCCTATTTATGGGTTATTGTTTGCTAACTTAAGCATTCCCCAATTTTGCTGCCGATAAACAATTTTGCCGCAAAATTTTTTATCTTACTTAAAATTATTGAGTGCTGAGTAAAACAAGAAATACTTTGAGAATGCGACTCGTGTATTAAGTTTATGGTATGTGAATGCGTTTTGGTAAGCAATGCCTACACGTATAGTGGCTTGTTGGTAGACATCGCCGTTGCAGTTCACTAATTATCTAATAGACGAATGGCAATTATTTGGGGAAAGGGGTAAGAAAAAACATGCACTTCTTTTCCCACCGCAAGCGTGTTAATAAAGGCGCAGGGGCTTTCTTTGAACTCGCTGCTGTACCTTAGTTTAGGTTTTAATGCCACAAGCGCGTTAGTTTTGCATTTGATGTGGGTACGATAACGCTAAGGATAAAATTTTCCGATTCTTAATATATAAAGGGAAAATTTTCCGTTTATATACTCAATCCCATTTCCGGAAAAATTATTTTTTTCCTTGAATTTACTGAGGCTGTTTTCGGGAAAATTGTGAAAGCGATACCTACGGTAAGCTACGCTAACGCGCTTCACATTTATAGTTATTTTTTTGGGTAAATAAATAAAATAAATATTCAATATAATTTTTTACTTTGTCGGTAATAAGTTTATAAAATCTGACAATAAATGAAAGATACAATCCTTTTTGGCTAAAAATAAAAATGGTAACTAAAGAAAAACTTAATAAAAAGTTCACAAATACTTCATAATCAGAAATCACCCAAACTTGGGTATTCAGTCAAAAATGGATTAGATGTGAAAAAACCGGATTTTGAGATTAATTTTGAGGCTTTCTGAAAAAGAATAATATGACAATTAGAATTCCTTTTGTAGACCTGAAGATACAACACCAATCGATGAAAACTCAATTGCAGCAGGCAATGCAGGCTGTATTTGAAAAGGGAGATTTTATTTTAGGGCAAGCCTTAAAAGAATTTGAGACAGCATTTGCAGCGGAGTCTGGGACAAAATACGGTATTGGTGTTGCTTCCGGAACGGATGCGATCGCTCTTGGCTTGCAAGCGTGTAATATTGGTGCCGGCGATGAAGTAATTTTGCCAGCAAACACCTTTGTCGCTACCCTAATTGGCGTGCTGCGAGCGGGAGCAAAACCGGTTTTTGTCGATTGCGATCCCAAAACAGCCTTAATTGATTTAGAAGCGGCAGCAAGAGCAATTACGCCGCATACCAAAGCGATTATCCCCGTGCATCTTTATGGACAAATGGTATCGCCACAGCAGTTGTTAGACTTTGCCGATAGATACAAAGTACTAATTTTTGAAGATGCGGCACAAGCGCATTTAGCCGAACGCGATGGATATCGCGCCGGTTCGGTGGGGATAGCAGCAGCATTTAGTTTTTATCCGAGTAAAAATTTAGGCGCATTTGGGGATGGGGGAATACTGCTAACAAAAGATGCAGATGTTGCCCAGAAAATGACACGCTTGCGGAATTACGGCGCATCGTCGAAGTATTATCATACCGAAGCGGGGACGAATAGCCGTTTGGATACGATGCAAGCGGCAGTGTTGCTAGAGAAACTACCATATTTGCCGAATTGGAATAGCGATCGCCTGAACATTGCCCAACAGTATGATGCTGAATTAGCACCCTTAAATCGGCTAGGTATCATCCCCATGCAAAACCAAAGTGGCACAGGACACGTTTATCACCTTTATGTCATCAAAATCGATGATTCTTGCGTGCTTGAACGCCAACAAATCCAGGAACAACTCACAGCAGCAGGAATTCAAACAGGCATTCACTATCCAATTCCCTGCCATCTCCAGCCGGCATTTACCGACTTAGGTTATCAAGTTGGAGACTTTCCCCAAGCAGAAAAGCAGGCAAAGCAAATCTTATCATTACCCATGTACCCAGGCTTAAGCCATAGCCAAGTCAAAGAAGTTGTCGCAGCCTTGGCATCAATCCTCAGTGGCGAACAACAACAGTTGTTGTGCATTTAATCACAATGGCTAATTGCTCATTATCATTTAATTATGAGCTGTTAGCCAAAGCGCAAATTTGAAATATTTAATATTAAATCGCTGAAAATTATGACATTCCAGCGTCAGATTCAAAACAGAAACGCAACACAATTGTTCAGCTTCGCCATTCTCGGTGTATTAGCGCTGCTTTATGCGCCAATATTGTTGCACTGGTTCGATGGTTGGCTAAACAAAAGTATTAGTACAGAACACGAATATTTTAGCCACGGTATTATTGGTATACCTTTTGCCGCTTATCTGAGCTGGATAAACCGAAAAAAATGGCAACGACTGCCAGATGTCAATCATCCTTTGGGTGTAGTCTTGCTGATAATCGGGGCAATTTTTTATCTTAGCGGTGTCACCGAATGGGTTAACCTTTCCTTCCCCGCCATCCTAACAGGATTGTGCTTGTGGTTAAAAGGAATTCCCGGCTTTAAATTGCAAGGATTTGCCCTACTATTAGTGTTTTTGGCAACTCCAACAGCATTACCTTACCTCATCGCTCCCTACACCTTGCCTCTGCAAAGCTTCATCGCTGGTACCGCTGGCTTCATCCTAAGTCAGTTTGGTCTGCAAGTAGCTGTGGATGGCACAAATATCTTCGTCGGGGGACGCATTGTGGAAGTTGCCCCTTACTGTGCGGGGTTGAAGATGTTATTTACTACCTTATACGTCTGCTTAATGCTGCTTTATTGGACAGGTGCTTTATCATCGCGTCGCACAACTATTTGGTTTTTATCTACAGCTGTTGTCCTCAGCATCACCGCGAATATCATTCGCAACACTTTACTGAGTTTCTTTCATGGCACAGGACAACAGGCAGCTTTTGAATGGCTGCATGACAGTTGGGGTGGAGACTTATACTCTGCCATTATGCTGCTTTTGTTAGTGCCTATTCTCAATCGACTTGATAGATATTTTTCCGAACCTGAAGCAACTTTGCCAGAAGACGAAAGGTGAACTACCCACACTTACCCTTCGGGTAAGTGTAGGCTTCTGGCTTCAACGACAGATGCCTTTCCACCTTGCGGTTTATTGGTCTTACTCCACCTCGGCACAGCAATAACTCTCTTTCCCTCCGCAAGCGCGATAATATCCAATGGGTGTACGAGGTGGTGTCCAAAAGCTTTGTGGTAATAAACTGTAAATTTGCTGTTCATGGCGGTGTTTTTCGCTCATTGCCCTAAAAAATCCCCCATTGGGGGAGTGATATTGAATTGGGATAATTAGTATTGTTTGTGTGGGAATATGTGTCCCAGTAGTTGATTAATACCGATTCATACAGTTATTTAGCAACGCCAAAATTTTTATACTCCCTAATATACTTAAATGCAAAAGGGATTACGGTACTTTGCCCCGTGCGGACAAAATCAACATCCATAGTTTGAAGGAGTTGTCTGAATATCAATTTCGACTCATTCACCGCAACGATTTTACGAAGATGACAGGCATCGTTGAAAGAATAATCTTTTACATTTCGATCTCCCACGAAATAATATGCTTCTTTTTCAGTTTCACCGAAATATTTTATATTGAGAGAAGCGTCAAATAAATCTTCAAGATTTTCCTTCTGTTTGGAAAAAATCAGCCTTATGTTATGTTTGTTTAGAAGATAGTTCCGTAATTCAGATGAAATATTTGAACTCTTTCCTAGCCTTTCATTCAGAAGTTTTTTAAAGCTTTTTTTGTCTAGTTCATTGCTACCCAAAATTTGCAATTCATCGGAAAATATCACAATATCTTCATTATCTTTCCTAGAACTTTCAGTCATAAATTCTTGTATCAACGCTGCCAAAGCGTTTCCACTTCGCTTATTTTCGGGAAACTCAGTTTCGACTTCGTTGATAATAGCTTCAATTTTAGAAAGCTCAGGAATGGTAATTTCATCGGTACGGAATATCTGATTTATATCACCTGTATCAGAAATAACAAGACCTTCCAATGTCCTGGTTTTATCTCCAGAGCTACTATCTGTCATAGCATCTTTATATTTGTCAAATTTTTCCCAGTTAAATATGCCTCGTTCTTCACTTTCATAGAATTCAAAACTACCATTCGGTTGGATTTCCATAAAAATAACGTGATTTTCATCTTCATCCCAAGCAACAAAAGTCCAAACTCCTTTTAATTCAAGTTTAGACCAATCAAACAGGTTCAATGTTCGAGAGCTAATATCACGCTTTATAAGCTGTTCCTTTATGATTGTTTTAACGATAGCTTCAGTGACATTTATGGTTGATTCAATTGTGAGGTGCTGCCGCTGAAATTTATCTGTTGAAGGGAGATATTCGTCTTCCTGCTCGATCTTTTCATAAAAGTCGGCATCATGAATAATTCTAAAATTTAGAGCGATACGTTTATGACGATCCAGCACATAATGAAATTCATAATCATAGAACAGAAAGTTCCTTTGCTTTGTTGAAAAGTCCTCATGAGATTTACAGGTATGCTGTAATTTATATGTGGTGAATATGTGATTGGCTTTCTCTCGAAAGGTTTCAATGTGTTGTCGCGGGGATAACCAATTTTTCACGGAAGATTTTTTCTTGAACGTTTCGGATTCTTTAAGCAGCTTTTCAGGACATTCGTTTGGCATAAGATGGTTATGAATATTCAAGAATAAATCAAGAAGATCCACTCGATGCTGTAAGCCTGATTTAATGATATTGTTGAGTACAGCTTCTTTGGTAGTATCAAACTCATCAATAAAAATAAGCGGTTTATTAATCAACCGTTCATTGAAATAATATGACGGCTCAACAAGAGTCGTGTTTTTAGCGACGAACTTATCTATACTAAGGAAAAAAACAGTTTTATCATCTGTAAATACTGCGGGATATAATTTTCCAATCCATTGATAGTCTTGATCATTCTTTATGGCTGAGAGGCGGGCTTTTTTTGTTTTGAAATTATTATCGAGTTCTTTTTTAATAATTTGTCGGAATTTTGGCTCAATATTTTTGCGAATTTCTGTTTCCCAGCTATCTTTAACTTCTTTGGGAAGTTTACTATTTTGGAGTATTTCTATATGAGATTTTAATTTAGAATAATCTTTTGTTTTATATCGATCAGGAATTTCATTATCAAATTTGAGTAATCGGTTAACAACAGTATCTACATTAGAATCAATAAAAAGAACATGTTTGTTAAAGTCATCTTCTTTTCTGTCAGCAATAAAACGCTCTTTGAGTTCGTTAATTGGCAAGTTTTTCTTGAGGTTGGTAATAAACAGTATTTTTCTGTTTTGAGCAGCAAATTCCTCGTAATTATAATAGATAAAGTTGAGGACATTGTATGTTTTACCATAACCAGTCGGCATACTCAGGAGAAGCAGCCCCGGATTAAATTGTTTACAGTATTCGTTTAATATTTGTTCCATATCCCTGATGATTTTAGTAGATTAGTAGAGTTTAAACTTGAGATGATTACCCCAGCCATAAATTAATTTTTTCAATGAAAACATATCACTATCACATCGATAAAAATTATTATCATAGTCCGGGGACGGCACAGGCGTTGTTGAGACTCTTTATAATGCTTCTGATTTTTTCCAGCAGTTAAATTCGCGTTATTTTCAAAGTCACTAAATAGTCAACAAAAGAAGGTTTTTGTGAAGTTACTGAACCTGATTTATCCGAATAATTTGATGAGATTGGAGTAATAAAAGCGGAGGAACTATTCGAGGGAAAGGGGTTTAACTTAAAAATGATTATAAATATTTGCACGACCCATGTATATAAAAATCTACCAACATCATAAAGTATAGTTACAAATTAAAACGGACTGTAACATTAATTAAGTAAAAGTTAAATATGGGATGGTGGGCAACAGGAGAAGATGAGGATATTATCGGCGATCCTCCTGCCGATACTCTGGACTTTACATTAAAGGTTATTGCTGAACACTACGAAGAGCTTCAACAACCCAAGCCAACACTACAGCAAGTCTTGAACGCGATCGCCTCCGTACTTCGTATGAAGTTAGGAGATTTAGTCGAAGACGCACTCTCAATTTCGATTCAAAAAAGGGGGACTGTCAAGATTACTGAACTCAGGAAGTGATAAGTTAAACCACATCTAGTTTGCATAATTTGAAATTGTACATTTCTTGTGGGGTGGGCGTCTCGCCCGCCCAATACATGCAAGTTAAATGTGGAACAGCTTATTATCTTGTTCCCAGGCTCTGCCTGGGAACGCTCTACCTCCGGTTGCATAACAAGGCAGCAGCCCAGTTACGAGAGATATCAAATCAGCGATCAGCAACGCCAAAAGCCGCTATACGGTTTACTCTTGGGGAAATACGTAGGGGACTGTCAAGATTACTGAACTCAGGAAGTGATTTAGCAGGTAAAATTTTGCGTAAGTATTGCAAATTTTACTTATGATATCCTTTTCTAAATTACTCAAAGAAAACCAATTTCCTAAGCTAGCAGCGCTTTTGTTGTTACTACTACTGCTGGTGATAGGAGCTGTTCCCGGATACTTGACAGGACACTGGCAATGGCAAAAGCTGCCTCCTATCACCAGTATCAAGCAGTTGAGACAGTTGCGGCAGCAAGGGTTAAACCTTCCTGGTTGGGAAACAATTGAAAAAAGCCAACAACAAATTGGCGGACGCAAATGGTTAATGCAAATCAACAAAAAACAAGGCACACAAACTCAGGCTATCTTGCTTTTGCTGCCGCAAACTGATTCCAAAAATCAACCAGAAGTAGAATGGACAGAGATTCAAAGCTGGCAGCAGTGGAACGTAGCTCAATTTCGTCCGGCGGAATTTACGGTAAAACTTGCATCAACCGAAGTTAAAGTCGAGGCTCAATTTTTTCGCGCCTCCACAGATAAGCAAACATTTGCGGTTTTGCAATGGTATGCTTTCCCTAATGGTGGAAATCCATCACCTATACAGTGGTTTGTGGCAGATCAATTAGCACAGTTACGCAAGCAGCGTGCCCCTTGGGTTGGCGTGAGTATTATGATTCCGATGGAACCTTTGGGGCAGGTAGAAACAACTTGGTCTTTAACCAAGTCTATTGGCGAAACAGTCCAACGGGCATTAATGGCGGCTTTTTTATAAAAAAGTTAGGAGGCGCAAAGTTAAGAGTTAGGAGTTAAGAGTTAGGAGTTTGGAGTTTGGAGTTTGGAGAACTCGATCGCTTTATGGGTGGAGTTTCAATCTTTATATTTATTAATTTTTTCTCGTCCACTCATAGATGAGGCTTTAAACCAATCTTTATGGTGTCAGTAACATACCTATTCCCATCTAACTTCTGACTTCTGACTTTTGACCACTTCTTTATCAAACAGGTTTCGCTCTTAGGTAATGCAAAAAAAGATAAATTGTATAAAAATACCTGTGATTAAGAGCGGACACTCAGAGTATTTCGAGAGTAAAATAGCGAGTCGGCGTAGCATTTCTTAACTTAGCTTGATTGCATCGATGTTCATAGTTACCGATTCTTGTAGGCGTGTATTTAGCGCTTTGTGTCTTGTTAGTCTTCAGGTAGGGGTGTTCTGTACAATATCTGTCCCGGATGTTGTGGCTCAACCTTTACCCTCCCCAAGACAGGGGCAAGGGCAACCTCCCTCACCCCCGTCGAGTGTTGATTTTGCACCTGCGGGTTTAAACGACGGAATATCACCCCAACTCGGTCGCTATCTTTTAGGACCCGGAGATGTATTGGGGATAACGGTTCAGCGTCCTCCAGGTCGCTACCGCTTAGGACCTGGAGATGTAATCAGCGTTGTGGTTCAGCGCTTTTCCGATTTGAGTTTTCAAGCGCAAATAAATCCCGAAGGCAATATTACAGTGCCACTACTGGGAACCTTGTCGCTACAAGGTTTAACTTTACAACAAGCAGAAAGAAAAATTCGCTCTGGTTTAAATCGGTTTGTAGTCGATCCAATTGTCGCTTTATCACTGACAGGGCAACGTCCTGAGTTGAGTTTTCAAGCGCAAATAAATCCCGAAGGCAATATTACAGTGCCGCAATTGGGAACAGTTTCGGTACAAGGCTTGAGTTTGGAAGAAGCTCAAGAAAAAATTCGCTTGGGTTTAAGTCGCATTTTGGTCGATCCGGTTGTGGCAGTCGGGCTGGCAGGGGCGCGACCAGTTCAAGTTACGATTAGTGGCGAAGTGCCGCGTCCAGGAATTTATCCTATCGCTTCGCCGACACCCCGTCTTGGTGATGCGTTGCTGATAGCTGGGGGTTCGACACTAAACGCAGACCTGCGACAAGTGCAAGTGCGGCGGAAGTTAATTGATGGTTCTATAATTTCACAAACTATTGATTTGTATGCCACGTTGCAAAATGCTAGCTCATTACCTAATTTACGGCTGCAAGATGGTGATGCAATCATTGTACCGCGTCGAGAAATTGGTGCTGATGACGGTTATGACCGAAATTTAGTAGCTCGTTCAACTCTAGCTCAACCGCAAATTAGAATCCGCATTTTAAACTATGCGGCTGGTGGAATTGGCACTCAAACGCTACCTAATGGTAGTAGTTTTATAGATGCTTTAGGAGGAATTAATCCGGATACTGCCAATCTCCGAGACATTGCTCTTGTTCGCTTCGATCCGGAACGAGGTAAAGCCGTCACCCAGAGACTTGATGCGAAAAAGGCGCTTTCCGGCGATGCGTCTCAAAACGTGCCGCTGCAAGACAATGATGTTATTGTTGTAGGTCGAAACCTTATCGGTAAAATCACTAATGTTTTAAGTACGATTACTCGACCTTTCTTTAATGTTGAAAGCTTTATCCGCTTCTTTGACACTTTTAGCGGTGACAGAAGGTAGTTACTTTGTTGCTTGATTGCTGTTGATCGCAAAACTTGTTTAAAGTAAGTAAAAGATGTGATTTATCTGGTTCGTGCTTCTGCCTTTCTGCTAAAACCTGCCTAAGAATTGATTATTGTCATGGCTCCACCGATTGTTAAGCGCTATCTTATTGCTTTTGATAAATACAAGTGGATTGGATTAGCCAGTTTTGGTTTAGTTGTAGCGGGGTCAACTCTGGTAGCTGTGCAACCAGATCCAGCCCCTAGCTATCTAGCCAGTGCTGCACTTGCCTACACTCGTCCGCCAGTTTCTTTCTCAGCAACTGGTACGCAAATCCAGCAGCAAGGGCAAGAACTCAGCCAGGAAATTTTGCTGTCAGACCAGATAATTGAATCTGTGGCAACGCAAGTAAAGGTCAAGCCGAAAACAATTGGTGAAAATGTGGCGCTTAGTGTTCCCCAAGCAGCCAAGGAAGGAGAAGCAGCAGCCCCGGCAATTATTCAAATCAAATATAAAGATAGTGACCCAAAGCGGGCACAAGAGACTGTGCTGGCGTTGATGCAAGCAATGGTCAAGTTAAGCGGTGAGATTAATACTGGACGATTAAAGGCAATTATTGCCAAAATTAACGAGCGTTTACCACGAGCGAAGGTAGAATTGCAAGCTGCTGAACAGAAATTAGAAAGGTACGATCGCCTGCAACGACCTGCTATATTAGCTGCTGAAAATGGCAGTTTGCTGGCAGCAGTTACCACCAGCCAAGGTCAGCAACGGCAAATTCAATTAACGCTGTCTGGTATTGATGCTCAAATTGCCAGTTTGCAAAATAAGCTGGGGTTGACAGTTAACCAAGCTTATGTATCTTCGGCTTTGAGTGCCGATCCGATTCTTGCGAACTTGCGAGCGCAAATTTATCAAACTGAGTCGCAAATTGAATTGCTTAGAAAAGACTTGCGCCCAGAACACCCAACAATGATTGGATTGCGACGTCAGAAAGAAACTTCCGAAAAACTGTTGCAACAACGTGCAGCTGAGGTTGTAGGTGGTGGCGGTACGGCTGCGGCTTTGACTCCTAACTCTGGGGCTATTCGTAGCAATAGCAATTTAGACCCAGCCCGCCAACTGTTGGCAAATCAACTGGTGGCTTTGGAAACCCAACGCGATACTCTCCGAAAGCAACTAACTGACGAAATCAAACAAGAGGCGCGATTGCGGCAGGAGTATTCGTTAATACCTAATAAGCAACTGGAGCGATCGCGTATAGAACAGGAAATTCTCCTCAAAAAAGCCGTCTATGACCAAATGCAAACAAAGCTAGCTGATGCGAGAACCGCAGAAGCAGAAACTGTTACTAGTCTCAGCATTGCTAGACCACCAGTAGTCATTAGCGACCAAAAACCGCCTAAGAATGTGCCAATTACTTTAGGTGTAGGTGCAATACTTGGATTGTTGGTTGGTGGTGGGGTGATATTTTTGTTGGGAGCGCTGGAAGGGACTTTCAAAACCAAAGAAGATATCCGCGACAACCTCAAACAACGAGAAGTCAATTTGCTGGGCGAATTGCCTTTAATGCCAGTTGATGATTTAAGTTTAGATGCAGTGCCAACAATACTTTCTGCGGAGTCTCCCTATTTAGAGTATTATGAAAAGTTCCGCAGTAATCTGCGCCGCATTGGTGGGAAAAACTTGAAGGTGGTATTGATTACTAGCACCAGCAGTTTGGAAGGAAAAACGGTGAGTGCTTATAATTTGGGCATTGCCTCTGCCCGTGCTGGCAAACGAACTTTGATTATTGAAACAGATTTGCGATCGCATAGCCGTTGCCAATCCCTCAATGTTACTCTCGATGCCGATGCCACTGTTGAACCCCTACGCTATTACGGCAGCTTGAGCGAATGTATTTATTTAGTCCCCGGAGTCGAAAATTTATACATTGTTCCTAGCGCGGGTCCTGTGCGCCAATCTGCCGCTATTTTAGAATCTAGCGAAATGCGAAAGCTGATGGAGGATGCTCGCCAACGTTACGATTTAGTAATTTTAGATACTGGCACTCTCAGTTTATCTAATGACCCCTTGTTAATTCAACCTTACAGCGATGGCATAGTGCTGGTAACACGACCAAATTATACACAAGAAAACATGCTTGGTGAAGCTGTCGATCAATTAACTGAATCTGAATTGGGGCTATTGGGAACCGTTATTAATGGCGCTGATATCATCGTTTCTATGCCTCAACCAATTGCACCACGAGTCTATCCACCTGAGGAACGAGAAGTGTCTGTTGGGTGATGTCTAGGGGGAGAGGGGAGTGGGGAGTGGGGAGTCACCAGTGCGTTGGACGGGTTCCCCGGCAGCCGTGCACCTGGCGTTGGGGAGTGGGGGGAGGGGGGGATGGGGAGATGGGGAGATGGAGAGACAAACTCCCCCTGCCACGCCAGATGCTTCACTTGGGGAAACCCCAAGACCGCACTGGCTCCCCTGCAAGAGTGCCTCCTTGTCCTCCTTGTCCCCCTGCCACGCCAGATGCTTCACTTGGGGAAACCCCAAGACCGCACTGGCTCCCCTGCCACGCCAGATGCTTCACTTGGGGAAACCCCAAGACCGCACTGGTTCCCCTGCCCCCACTCCCCCACTCCCCCACTCCCCCACTCCCCCACTCCTCTACTCACTTTGCCTAAATAAGCCAAACACAGGACCGAGAATTATCCCGAAGACAAAGCCGCCGATGTGTGCCCAGTAAGCAACTCCGCCTGATTCTACACTCATGTTGGCGGCTTGTTGCAGGCTGGCTAAACCAGATATAATATTCTGGACAAAGAAAAGCCCGATGATTACCAGTGCCGGAACTCTGATGGTGGTGACGAAAAATCCTAAGAAAATTAAGGTAACAACTCTCACATGGGCAAAGCGGATTATGTACGCACCTAAAATTCCGGCGATCGCACCACTTGCCCCCAAAGATGGAATTTGCGAATTTACCCCCACAAACCACTGGCACATAGCAGCTAAAGCGCCGCACGCCAAATAAAAAATTATATACTTGAAATGACCCAAGCGGTCTTCAATATTGTTGCCAAAAACCCAGAGATACACCATATTCGAGATTAAGTGCCACCAGCCACCGTGTAGAAATTGTGACGTAAATAAGGTTGTCCATTCTTGGGCAAAGTTGGTGGTTAATTCTTGTGGTATCACCGCATACATCTCTAAAAATGGCTCTAATGCTTGTCCTGACAGACTGATTTCATGAAGAAAAACTAAGATGTTCATCCCAATCAACCCGTAGGTGATATACGGGGTGATTCGCGTCGGGTTTTCGTCGTAAAGGGGAAACACAGGTGTTTTTCCTTATTATTGATTAATTGCAATATATCCTGTTTGTCTTGCCGTTGTTAAAGGGTGCGGAATTTCACTGGCTGGTAAGTAGGTTAGTATAATAATGAAAGTTTGTAGTCAGCGCTTCAGCGCTTCAGCGCTGACTACGAGTAAAGTTTATGCTGAGTTGTCAATTTGCTTTATTTCACTGTCTGTACAAATAATCGTCGTTAGATTTATCGCTAAACAAACCTAACACAGGACCGAGAATCGCTCCAAACACAAAACCGCCGGCGTGTGCCCAGTAAGCAATTCCGCCGTTTTCCATACCGATGTTAGCCGGTGTTTCTAAACTTGCGACTCCGTAGAAAGCTTGCTGGAGAAACCAAAATCCGAGAAAGAAATAAGCTGGAACCCTAAAGGTGGGGAAGAAAAAGCCTAGAGGAACTACACCGAGAATTTCCGCTTGGGGAAAGCGGAGAATGTATGCACCCAGAACGCCGGCGATCGCTCCACTCGCACCCAAAGATGGAATATTAGAACTTTGTGAAAAGTACCACTGGCTTAACCCTGCCAAAACACCGCAAGATATATAGAAAAGCAAATATTTGAAATGCCCCAATCTGTCTTCAATGTTGTTGCCAAAAATCCAGAGAAACAACATATTACCGCCCAAGTGCAACAAACCACCGTGGAGAAATTGGGAAGTAATCAAGGTTGCCCACTCTGGAACTGGTTGATTTACAGGAATTCCGGAAAAACTGGCGGTTAGTTCTCGCGGTACTATAGCTGCCAAATGTAAAAATCCATTTAATGCTTGGGGAGGAAGACTTGATTCATAAAGAAAAGCAAGGACGTTGGCAGCAATCAGCCCATAAGTGACATAAGGCGTGATTGTTATCGGATTATTGTCTCTAATTGGAACCACAAGCTTTTTTACTCATTTTTGATAAACTAGCCTCACAATACAGAATTTTTTACATAGTTTCTTCTAGCCAGTGGGCAGATTTTGGATTTTGTCGTGTAGGTGCAAAATAACATCTAATTGCACACTTAAATAAATTTATACTGTGAGAAGAAGGCAGCTTGACCACAGTACCGATTTTCCCCATCTATGACATTCCACAGAAGCACGTTTTCGATTTGAGATAGATTTGACGGTGAACGCCGAAGATGTAGAAGAAACAGTGTGGCGATATCTCTGCATTGCAAGGCTTGCGGGTGTGGCAGAGGCACGCAATTCTCTATTAATGGTGAAAAATGACCCGCGACGGGTAATGCCAGGCGTTTACGATTTGTATGCGGAAAATTGTACGCCAGATGATATTTTAAGTGTTGGTGAATTAGAAGGCGATGTCTCACGACAAGCCCAACGGGAGAGGGAGTTCGCAATCGACGGTTGATCGGAGCCACTGCGCTATATGCGGGTTCCCCGGCAGACGCGCTCATTGGCGTCCTTTCCCTGCGACTCCCTCACCGCTGCGCGTCTACGCGGCAAGTTTTACAGTCATCTTTATCTAGGATTGTATTACGAGGCTCACAATAATGTTGAAATGGCTTGTAAATACATAGTTAAAGCTGCCGACAGATACAAAATTGATGATTATATGTGGCATCTGGCGCAGGTACACAAAACTTTACGCGAATGGTGATAGGAAGTAGGGAAGTGCAGATGTTGTTATTTCTCGATTTACAGCCATTTTCAGATGTATAGACCACAGTAGAGACGTTCGGTCTAAAACGTCTATGCGTGAGAGTTAGTAGTCCGTAGGGTGCGTTAATGTAGTAACGCACCCTACATCTATTGCACCATAATGTTTCACTCTAGTTAGTTATTGGGGTGCGCGATGCCTGCGGCGGCTCAAGGGTTATTGACTCGTAGTTACGTAGATTTTTAATCCGCTTGTAGGTGATGTTTTTAATCGGCACAAAAAGCCTCACTTGATAAAAATCTCACTTCAAATCTTCCCGCCGGATTAGTTTGTCGGAGTATACTTGCGTAACAAGTGGCATCGTACATAGTCTTAAATCGACTAACAATCCTAATTTCTTTTTCTTTGAAAGTAAGTACAGCCCAAGGCGTTGACGTAAGCGAATTGGGTTTTTTTGTGTCTTTTTGTCGTGTTTTATTCATTGGTAGTCCCGTGAGGAAGGGGGATTAAAGCTAATCCCCCACATTAAACCTTGTAATTGCAGTAGTCATTTGAAAAAGAAAGCGGCATTATTTTTTCATAGGCGAGTCCTCAACGTACAACTAAACTTTGTTGGGGCGGGGTGAGGCGACGAAGCGCCCGTTTGAATCTCGTGTTAAAACGGGCGTCGGCGCGGGGTAATAGAGGTAATGTCTTATACCGCTGTTTTGGTTGTTTGGGTTTTGGCGGTGGTGGATTAATTTCTTCCCAGTCGCGCTTTAAAGATTCCGCCAAACGTGGATTGGAACGCAATAGCATAGAGTGACTTCGATCCAGATAAATGGTTAAAGTCTCGATTTGTTTTTGAAGTTCCTCAACTTGTTTTTCAAGTTGGCGTAAGCGTTTACTTTTGGTGATGTACTTTCCTTTTTGTTCCATAAGGTTTAAAAAGTGCAGCCGGCTGCGAGGCGTGCGCGATCGCTCTCCATTCCTTCTTTTCATGTGTAAACCTACACAAAGGCGCGTGAAACTGTTCGTCGAGACACTACCCCAACGACTAAGTAAGTCGGCGGAAAAATTTAGATGTATGTAACGAAAAGTTAAGGAACGTGGTTTGAGTAAAATTTAACACGCTCTGTAGTGTAGTTTCCTCGCTCCCCTCTGGTTTTAACTCCGTTAATTACAGCGTAGGCAAGGTCTAACTCATCCAGGACTTACGCAACGCCGCGCTGTCGCTTGTGCCAGTTGCGTAAGTCCTGAGAGCTAGAGGTTCCTTTCCTTGGGCGATCGCGTGCGTCAAGCAAGAATTGCTGACAATCGTTCGCTAGCGGAGATTTGCCGTCAGATACCTATGACTACGATGAACTGGTATAGGATTGAAGCTGAAGAGACTAAAGCTTTACCAATAGAGACATTAAGACGGATAGAGGAAGTGTTAGGCGTTGACTTTGGGGTGAAATTTGATGATGAGTCCTAAGTGTTGGCGGAGCAACTATATAGTACATTATTACTATCTACAACGATGTGAGTCTCCCTTCTTAGTGCCAACTACACTGATATCAGCCTGAAAACGCCAAATATAGAGGTACTGTAAGCATGGTACAACAACTAACGCCGGACACAGCCGCTCTTGTCATCTACCCTGAAAGCGACGGTCAACCGATGGCAGATAATACCGAACAATTTCAATGGAGAGTAAAAATTAAAGAAAATTTAGAAATCTTATTCGCATTACAGGATAATGTCTTTGTGGCAGGTAATTTACTTTGGTATGCTGTCCAAGGCGATGTGAAAGTCCGACAAGCACCTGATGCAATGGTTGTGTTCGGTAGACCAAAAGGAAAACGCGGTTCATATAAACAGTGGGAAGAAGATAATATTCCCCCACAGGTGGTATTTGAAATTTTATCGCCCGGTAACAAAACTAAAGATATGGCAAATAAACTGCTGTTCTATCAACGCCACGGTGTAGAAGAGTATTATATCTACGATCCACAGACGAATGAATTAACTGGGTTGCTGCGTGAGCAAGAGAATCTAGAAGTTATTGAAGAGATAAATAATTGGGTTAGTCCTCGCTTAGAAATACGTTTTGAACTTACAGCGAATACTTTGGAAATTTTCTCTCCCTCAGGACGAAAGTTTCTCACTTCTGTAGAACTAGATCAAATACGAGAACACGAAAGACAACGCGCTGAAGCTGAACGTCAACGAGCTGAAGCTGAACGACAACGCGCTGAAGCTGAACGTCAGGACAAAGAAGCAGTGCAGCTTCAGTTGGAGGAAGAACGACAGCGCTATCAAGATTTGTTAAGGCGACTGCAAGAAAGGGGAATTGATCTGTGAAAATATCTGAGTAGAAGAGTGCTACCACACTTTATTTAAATTCAACTCAAACCCAGGTAAAACATCTTCACCGGATACAGTTGTAGGAGATTGCAATATTTCTACCTCTTTCTCTAAACGATAAATTTCTACTGTTTTATTCTTCGGGTCAAGCAACCAACCTAAACGAACCCCGTTGTTAATATACTCTTGCATTTTTTCTCTAAGTTTTTTCAGGGAATCACTACTAGAACGCAATTCCACGACAAAATCAGGTGCAAGAGGAGAAAATTATTCTTCTTGTTGAATCTGGGTTAAAGCCTCCCATTTTTCATTACTTACCCAAGAAGCATCGGGTGAGTAAACTGCACCATTAGGCAAGGTAAAACCACTGGAAGAGTCAAATACAATACCATTATTTGTGCGATCGTTCCAATTCCATAGTTGAGCATTCAAACCAGAGTTTTTCTTACCTGTCCAAGGATATGTTGGAGGCATAATTATGACTTCTCCAGTCGCAGTACGTTCTAACTGCAAATTTTGATTAGCTTGGCACAGTTCCTTAAATCCCTCTGCACCCAGATTGGGGATATTCAATGTGATAGCGTTCATCAGCTTTAAGAGTGAGGTTTTGTCCTTAATAGGAATGAGCGCTTTCCTAAAGTCTTGTAGGGGCAATTCATGAATTGCCCTTACGTAAATTCAAGCTTTGACGACATGAGTGCGCTCATTCCTACTTAATTATAAATTTGGCTTAACGTCCCACTAATTTATCGCGCAAATTCTTAATACGATCGCGCAATTTTGCTGCTTCTTCAAATTCCAATTTCTTTGCCGCTTCTTTCATCTGTGCTTCTAGCAAAGTAATCAAATCTGGAATTTGTTCTAACGGTAATTCGTCGATATGTTCATCTACCGTTTCTAACTCAGTTGCATTCAACCGCCGCGATACTTCCAAAAATGACAAAATCGCATTACTCGATTTTTTCACAATCGGTTGCGGTGTAATGTTGTGCAGCTTGTTGTATGCTGTTTGAATACCACGCCGCCTGTCAGTTTCGTCAATTGCCTTAATCATGCTATCTGTGAGATTATCAGCATACATGATTGCTTTGCCGCGAATGTGACGCGCTGCTCTACCTATAGTTTGAATGAGCGATCGCTCTGCACGCAAAAATCCTTCTTTATCTGCGTCCAAAATCGCCACCAGCGAAACTTCCGGTAAATCCAAACCTTCCCGCAGCAAGTTCACCCCAACCAACACATCAAATTTACCTTCGCGCAAATCCTGAATTATCTCAATTCTTTGAATTGAATTAATCTCAGAATGCAAATATCGCACCCGAATCCCATTATCTTCCAAATACTCAGTTAAATCTTCCGCCATCCGCTTAGTTAATGTGGTAATTAACACCCGTTCGCGAAGGTCAACTCTATCTTTAATTTCTCCTAACAAATCATCAATTTGTCCTTCTGTCGGACGCACAACAATTTCTGGGTCGATTACTCCGGTTGGACGAATTACTTGTTCCACCACATGACTATCAGAAACTTCTAATTCCCAATTTCCCGGTGTCGCAGAAACAAAAATACATTGATTCACCTTTTCCCAAAATTCTTCTGCTTTCAAAGGACGGTTATCAGCAGCACTGGGTAAACGAAATCCATGCTCAATTAAGACTTTTTTCCTCGCTTGGTCGCCGTTGTACATGCCGCGAATTTGTGGCACAGTAACGTGAGATTCATCGATTACTAACAGCCAATCTTTAGGAAAATAATCAATTAAAGATTCTGGAGGTTCTCCAGCTTGTCTGCCGGCTAAGTGGCGAGAATAGTTTTCTACACCGTTGCAATAACCGACTTCGCGCAGCATTTCCAAATCATAGCGCGTCCGCTGATCTATCCGTTGCGCTTCTAATAATTTTCCGGCTTCTTCTAATTCGGCTTTGCGTTGTTTTAATTCTGCTTGAATTTCATCACAAGCGATTTGCAATCTTTCTTCTGGAGTGACAAAGTGACGCGCTGGATAGATATTCACCGCTTGTATACTTTTAATGATTTCACCCGTCACCGGATCGACGTAACGAATTGCGTCAATTTCATCGCCAAAGAATTCAACGCGAATAATTCTATCTTCGTAAGCTGGACCAATTTCTAAAACATCACCTCGAACGCGAAATTTACCGCGACCCATTTCTATATCGTTGCGGCTATATTGAACTGATGCTAAATCTCGTAAAATCTCGCGTTGATTAACTTCCATACCCACTTGAAAGGGAATGGCAGCTTTGAGGTATTCTGAGGGAATTCCTAAACCGTAGATGCAGCTGATGGAAGCAACAACGATGACATCGCGACGTTCAAAAAGCGATCGCGTCGCTGAGTGACGCAACATGTCAATTTCATCGTTAATCGAAGCTGTCTTTTCTATATATGTATCGGTGACGGGAATATAAGCTTCTGGCTGATAGTAGTCGTAGTAGCTGACGAAGTACTCGACTGCGTTGTGGGGAAAGAATTCCCGCAACTCGTTACAAAGTTGTGCGGCGAGGGTTTTATTATGCGCTAATACAAGTGTGGGTTTCCCTACCTTCTCAATTACTGATGCGACTGTAAATGTCTTGCCTGTTCCCGTCGCTCCCAGTAAAGTTTGATAATGGTTGTTAGCTTGGATACTCGTGGTAAGTTGGGCGATCGCTTGTGGTTGATCTCCTGTCGGCACAAACGGTGCTTGAAGACAAAATTCTGTCATACAAATGTACTATAAATACCCTATCTCATGGTAGCGAATACACTGTGTTTTACGTTGAGTACTAACCGAACGCGATCGCACACCCGAACGATAAACTTAATAAAACGTCACTTTTTATTACAAAAATTTACTATTTAAATTTACTTATATGTATCTTTTGAATAAATATATATCCATAGCAACTTTTTTAAGGTTACACTTTAAATATTAAGGAAAAATTCATTTTTTCACTAATTATTGTAAAATTTACTTAACAATCGAGAGGGGGTTAGGTCATGAGCGTTAGTAGTACTGGTAAAACATCAGTCCTAGACAAAAGCTTGCAAAGCTAAAGGGAGACACGACAGTGGAAGTTAAAAATAACCAAGGTAATAGCTTGAATACAGATGCAGAAAAGCAAGATAATAAACCAGTGAAGCTAGAGTCACCAAATGTAGAAGTTCATGACACACTAGCTATCTCTCATGTACGTCCAACTAGCGCGGGTGATTTGCATGTTGCTCATACAATGAACGCTTCCGGAATTCGTCCAATTGGTGAGAATACAATGGAAATTGTTGAAAGTGTTTACGATTCTGGGATTCGTCCAATCACCTCAAGTGGATTAGTAATTTCGCAAACTTACTCGGCAATGGGCGATCGTCCAGTAGCATCAAATACGATTGACGATCCAGATAGTATAATGGGTTTTCTGGATTAAATAAAAATAATACTTAGAACTTTATCAACTCGGTTCCGCAGAGAAACCGAGTTTTTTATTAAATAGCTAAATAGTTAACAATTATTCAGATCCCCGACTTCTCGCTCGAAGTCGGGGATCTACTTTAAACAGATTGCTATAGCTATATTTGTTCTTAGTACCTTAGTTCTTGTTGATTTTCTTATCTCCCTCTTTCAGCATAGATAACTAATATATCTTGTGACGGAAGGCTACAGTAAAAACATTAAGGTAGTTTGTAATAGTGATAAAAAACAATTTCAAAGTTCTCAATAAGCTTTGAAATAAAAACTATTCTTCATAAGGACAACAAAAATGAGCATAGAAGATCGCGCTAAAGCTGCTGCTAAAAATGTAGAAGGTAAAGCTCAAGAAGCTCTAGGAAATGTTACCGGCGACCCAGAAGATAAAGCAGAAGGCAAAGCAAAGCAAGCCGAAAGCGAAGTACGTCACGGTGTTGAAGACGTAAAAGATAACGTCAAAAAAGCAATTGACTAAGCAGAATGCTTTTGTTTGAAGGTCTGTAGGATAGGGTGCATTCCCTGACTGGATGGCTGAAAAACGTAAATCCCCACACTCCTTTTATCCCCCTTGAATGGGGGATAAAGGTGCAAAGGATAGATGTGCAGACTAAATTCAAAAATTAAGGGATGCTTACTACCAACAGCGATTTTCAGATATATAAATTACTGTAGAGACGTTTCGGTGAAACGTCTCTGCGGCAGTAATGCAGTTTCTTAATGTGAAAATTGTTGTAATGAATAGACCTGCAAAGTAATAAATTCATCAGTTAAAGAAGAAATATAGCAATCCTAAACGAATCGTAAATATAGTGTAGTTGCTAGAAAAACATGGGTTTAAAAAACCTTAGATAGGATTACTATATTTTGTCCGATCGCAAATGTAATTTTTGGGAGGATACAAAAATGATTCTGCTTCAGCGGGGTCGGAAAATCTTGACAGCTTTTGTCTTGATTTTAGTTCTGACAATAAGTACTGCTTGCAGTAGCGGTAATGTAGCACAACTTGACCGCACAACTAATCAACCAGCAATTGGTACAACTACAGCTTACGCCGAACTAGAGCGAGGAAATACCCCCACAGGACAAACCTTTGGTGACTGGGTTGTGCAATCATCGAAGGGATTAATTCGTGATGCTTACGTGCGTGATAATAACAAACTAGGTGTTGTGATTTCCCCTCAAGTTCGTCCTAACGAAGTGCGAGACTTGGCAAAATCTTTAGCGCAAGGTTTCCGGAAGAATTTCCCCAATCAAGACTTAACAGTTTTGGTTTATGCACCTGATAAGAAATTGATTTTGACGACTAAGTATGATGTTCAGACCAATAAAATTGAGTATAACGCCTAATTACTCGATATTGGTCATGGGGAACGCGGTAATTGGTAATTGGTAATAGGTAATGGGTTTTTACCAATTTACAATTACCAAGAAAAAATCAAAGCAAGCAACATAAATGCACGTTAATTAGTTGCTGCGTGGAAATTTGACAAAGAAAGCTATGAGCTTTCGGAATAATGGAGGTAAGTAAAGTGTCAAGTAGCGATCAGTACAAGCGTCAAATAATGAACGACTTGGCTCAGGGAAATGTAGAATCGTTGGATGATGCGCCAGTAGATCCATCAAAGCAATATCAAAACTTTGACGATTTTGCTCAACGGACAACTACAGATGAACGTCGTCAGATGTTTGGTAAATCTTTGCATCCCGATCGCATTCCAACCAGCCAAATGGAACCGGAATTGCAGAAGGCGATCGCGCAAATTAAACCTAACGAACGCGATGATGTAGCGCGATCGTTTTTCAAACACCTCAAGCAAAGAGGATTGGACGAGCGTCATCTAGAGCAGCAGCTTGGACTTTCCACTCATCATGCCGGTCGCATGAGCGCTGATGATGTCAGCAAACTCGCATCCTTCGCATATCACAACCATCCCGACATATTCCGCGAAGTCCTAGCCGAGCAACCAGGTATTCTCAAGTTTCTCAGCAACCCCGTCGTCGCAGCCGTTTTGGGAATCGCAGCAGCCAAATGGCTGGGTGGTCATCACAAATAATAGCTTCCTTTTTGAGTTGTGTGTAAGTTGTGATTAAATAAGGTGGGGTATAATATCCCACCTTAATTTTTTTCGTAGTAAGCACGGAGAGTGCTTAAAACAGATACAAGTATAATCTGGTAGGGTGCGTTATGGACGGAACGTCCTAACGCACCGAAAATCTAGGATGGTGCGATCTTCCTACGGCATAACACAACGCCACTTGCAGATAGCGCGGGAAACCCGACGGCAGGTGCTATAACGTTCGTGACCTCACGAGCGGGTTCGCTCCTTGCCGGCACGAGGGAAACCCTCCCTTTCTCGCTGGTCTCACCGCAACGCACTGCCTCCGCAACGCAGTGGCTCCCCTACAAAACTAGGGAAAATTAAGGTTTTTGAAGCCTGCCTACGCAGGCTTTGTACGTATAGCCGCACCCTTCTAGGGTGACGGCGTTGTGGTGCAACATGTAAGTATGAAAACGCACATTAGAAAATACTAAGTAATTTACTACAATTTAAAGAGTATTCACACAAATTTTATACAACAAACAACTAAATTTAGGCTACAACCCTTATAAAATCTAACTTTTGGTAGGTGAATATATCTAAAAGTAACCTCCACTAGTTTAAAGATTTCATTAAGACAAGCCTCTACTAGTTGATTTTTTCTACCTAACTAGCAACACTGATTACTGTGCAACTCGAGAAGAAACACTGAAGACATCGCCAGCAACTCGAAGTCAAAGCCAGATTAAAGACTTAAGTCGTATCTGCGCTTTCTTGTGACAAACAGCACCCACCTATCGCCGCGTAAATGCCTCTTGCGGGAGTTTGTGCAGCAACTTTGAGATAAAGAGCGAATCTCACTACCGGGTAAATCTACCATCAACCTTTACCTATGTATGGAAGTGAGTTTAATGACAAGATTTCAAGTTAGAAAGAAGTTACGCAAAGCTGGTTCTAAAGCAAAATCTATTGCTGTGGGCGCATTTAGCATTCAGATGGGGAATGTCCCTCAAAGCAAATCCAGACTGGGAATACGGAAAACTAGTCTAAAAACACTTGCAGTACTAGGTGTCGGTTTTGGATTCGTTGGCTCAAGTTTGCCAGCATCCGCAGCCTTGATAGCTCGTGATACCTTCCAAGATGCGGCACTCTCTGTAGACGCTTTTGGTAGCACCAGCAACAACGGCTCATTGCAAACAAACGTACCTGTAGGTGCAACTATCCTCAAAGCCTACCTTTATGCGTCTTCTGTTTGGGATTTAAGTCCTGTAAATGATGTGAAACTGAACGGGAATTTGTTGAAGGTTGCTGACTCAAACTTGCTTATACCTGACGCGAACCCAGCAACTACCAGAGTTTGGGATGTCACCAACATCCTTGGTACGTTGGGTGGTTTGCAGAATCATACTATTGAGGAGCTAGGAGACAATGATGGAGAAACTTTGGTTGTAGCTTATAAAGATGCCAGCACCACTGGCTTCTCGTCTTTTATCCTTGATGGGGAGCTTGCTACAGGAGGTGATACAACAAGATTTAATTTTGCTAAACCTTATAGCGGTGGCGATTTCTTGACATCTCTCTCCAGTAGCTACAGCTTTCAACCATCTGGTCAGTTCACCACTGTAGACGTGACGACAAACTCTACTACTTCTCGTCGCTTGACCAGCTCTGCTGGTGGTCAAGATGATGGGGAGGGAGCTAATGGTGCTCTAATCACCGCCGGCGGTATTGGCGATAGTCCTACTAACCCAGATCCGTTTGCCTCTGATTCTGGCGGTCCTCGCACTGATGATGAACTTTATAATCTAGCCCTTGGTAATAGCGCAGATGCCACTCCTTTTATCAAAGCAGGTGATACGTTCGTCGAGTTGAATACTAAAAACCCAAGTAATGATGATAATGTGTATGGTCTGTTTGTAACCAGCAAATTCAAAGCTTCCACACCATCTGAGCCAGTACCCGAACCTTTTACCATCTTAGGTTCATTAACTGCCGGTGGTATCGGTGTAGCTTTACGTCGCAAACGCCAGCAGCAACAAAAAGAAGCCGCCAAAGTCTAACCTAAGTAGGTTTAACAAGCAAATTGGGAATTGGTAATAGCGAATTGGGAATTGGTAATTGGTAATAGCGAATTGGTAATTGGTAATAGCGTGGTAATTGGTAATTGGGAAAGCGTTCTTTTCCCCTTTCCCATGCACCTCTTTTCCCCCCTGAAAATCCCCATTCCCCATTACCGATTCCCCATTACCGATTCCCCATTACCTATTAAATATTAGCTGAAACTGCCGCTACATCTACATGAAATCCATCCACCTGACCCCAGTCAGTCGTTTAAAAAATGCCCAATTCTGGCTATTAGCAATAGGCGCAGGCTTAATTGCAATTCACATAACTTTAACTTGGAAATCAAATATTCCTAGTCTTTTAGGAAGCAGTCTTTTATTTTGGATAGCTGTCTCTTCTCTCATTTGGGAAAAACGCCACAGCTTAAATCTAGAAAGCGGAGTTTTACCCAGCTTTTTGGGTCTGTCAATCATTGCAATTATACTTTTCAAAAGCGCATCTTTAACAAGTTTTGGTGGCTTTCTATTTCTCTCTCCTTTCATTCTTGCCCTTGGTCTTGCCTTGCTAGCTTCTGGCTTTCGCGGATTAAAACAATATAAAGGAGAATTGCTAGCACTGTTTTTTCTTGGCGCACCCAAACTATTACCATCATTCCTGATTAAGCATATAACTTTACTCACGGCAAAACTAGCCGCTTTTATCCTTTGGTACACAGGTTTTGAAATTACTCGCTCTGGAGTAAACATTTATCTGCCAACAGGAAGTATAGAAGTAGCTAGTGGCTGTTCTGGTGTACAAATCATCTTCCAACAATTGGGTTTAGCAATAATTTTTATTTTAATGTTTCCTCTAAATCGGCAGCAAAAAATTCTTGCGCCGATAGTAGCGGCAACTTTGGGATTTATCGTCAATGGGGTACGAGTTGCTGTCATGGGTGTTATAGTCGCAAAAGGCAATCCGGAAGCATTTGAATATTGGCATCATGGAGATGGTTCTTTAATTTTTTCCATGATTGCTGTCATATTTTTTGGTTTATTTTGCTGGTTTATACTAAATATCAATGAAACAAAAAACAAACAGCACAAGTCTTCAATAAGGTGATGATTATTTGGAAACAATTTCGCCTTCCACTTTTGGCTCTCACCTTTAGCGGTGTCTTTTTAGTTTTGGGCAAAGTCATTCTATTTCCCAAAGCCGAAAAAAGCACGCTTACCCCCTTGGTTTTTCCAGATGCAGTACCATTATCAGAATGGCAGTTAAATACAAAATATTCCCAGCCAACATTAACTAAAGAACATTCTAATCTCATTGCCCAAAAGCATTATCAATACATTCAAAAAGACCAGTCCTTAAATATCGAAATGCGCTATGTGACAATTTTTGATGTTAGCAAACTTATCGAAGAATACACTTCGATTTCATCCTCTGCTGCGGTGCGTCAGCAAGATAAAGTAGGTTACTACGGGCTTGGGGTTGACAAAGGACGAGCATATTTGAGTGCCTGTATTAACCCACAAGGGAACAGTACGTTCACTTATAAACAGTTTACCCAAAATCGGTCTTTATACGATCGCCCTACAGAGCGCCTATTACCTTGGTTACTGGGCAAAAAGCCAATCGAAGATAAACGTTGTTTATGGGCGCATTTGTCGATTCCTGTACAGAATTCTACCCCAGAAGCTGCTTACAAAAAACTGGAAAACGCCTGGTTTTCCTGGCATCAATGGTGGCAACCCCGCTTTCCCAAACTTTGAAGTGGATAGTGGATAGTGGTTAGTCGATAGTTGTTAGTGGATAGGTGTTAGGGGATAGTGGATAGTGGTCAAATAACATCAACTAGCAACTAACAAATAACAACTAACAAATAACAACCAACAACCAACAACCAACAACTAACAAAATGACTAAATCAAATAGTGATAGATTTACTCCCATAGTACAAGAGTTACAGGCGTTTGCTTTTAGTCAGCAAGGGTCGATGACTATTTTGCGATCGCTTGGCTATGGTCTGCTATTATTAGCACTTTTTGACATCGTTGAGATGTTTGTTCCACCCAACTTTATGAACCCCGCTTGGGAATTTAAAACTTTTGGAGCGCTGGTTGAACGAGTACCCGTGCCGTTAATCGGTTTGGTGTTGGTATTTTTTGGAGAAATGAATTCGCGAACGAAATGGGAATTCCTTATATTAAAGTTATTATCTTGGTTAACTTTGTTATTTGCCTTATTGTTTTTCTTACTAATTCCTTTAGGAATTGGTAACACTCTCCGGCTCAATAATCAAAGTGCCGCTCAAATTAGTACTTTATCTAAGCAACAAATATCTCAAGCCGAACAGTTTGAAAAGCAACTGAATCAAGCTACACCGCAACAAATTGATAATTTTATCAAAAGCCAAGGTCGCTCATTAGAAGGTAAAAATCCTGACGAATTAAAAACTCAAGTATTGTCACAAGTTTCTCAAGCTAAGAAACAAATTCAAACTCAAGCTGAAGCAACTCAATCTTCTCGAGGTTTAAGTTTAATTAAGTCTTCTGTCAAATGGAATTTGGGAGCTTTAGTTGCTAGTGGTTTGTTTATTAGTATTTGGAGAGGAACTCGCTGGGCAAGAACAAATTGATATTTGTAAGTAATCGGTACAATTAAACATCACTCCTTAAGGTTGGGCAAAAAGCATAAAGCATGGGAAAAAAACAAGTAGGGTGCGTTATAACGAAGTTTAACGCACCATTATTAGTCCAAGCTGCCGTAATGAAATAAGTTAACACACCCGCAGGTGGTTTTATATTTAATTCAACCCACTTACTTACTACATACCAGGTACAAATACAATCGGCTAATCGCAAGCTATAGCACAATACGCTTGGTGTTAGTGTTGTTCGATTCTGGTAAATCCCCCCAACCCACGCCACTTTGCTCAAGTCGAGCCAGTTGCTTGCGTATTTTCCCAAGGCAGCTTTTGGGGGGAAGCTTCCCCCCAAAACGTGCCGCCCCGTTGTGCGGACTGGCGTGGGAAACCCTGACTGTGCAAGTGGCTCCCCTTAAAAAGGGGGGCTTAATTCCCTCCTTTTTAAGGAGGGTTAGGGAGGATCAAGTCTTAATACCAAGCGTATTGAGCTATAGCAATCCTACTTGACTTGTGAGAATGCTTGTATTGCTATCAGCCCGATTTCTTCAAGAAATCGGGCTGATGATTTATTAGTTTATGATTACTGAAGATTTGGATCTATATTTTTGGTGCTGTCGCTATCATTAATAGGGGTTTGTTGAAAACAAGCTCCCTGAAAGCATCTACCCCAGGTAAAAAATGGTAACAGTAGTTGTTATTATTAATACTGTCATTTCCTTAATATTACTTTATATCGCTCGGCGAGTGTGGCAACTTAAAAAGCGGTTGGCGAACATAGCCAATCAGTTAACTGCTGCTGAACGCTGCACTCATGCGGTACTTGACAAAGCACCGTCCAATATTTCTATACGACAGCAGAATATCCACAACTTGCGCCAGGGAAACCACTCGATACAAGTACAAATTCAACAAGTGCGGCAAATCTTCAGCCTGCTGCTTGTGGGACAGCAAATTCACGGGCGCTATTTTGTTAAACGTGGGTTAGGAACAAAATTTAAGAAAAAGATAGTAGTAAAATCAATTGAGAAATAAAGGCAACAATTCCAGCTAGGATATTGTCACTGAAAAAAGATAAGTAAAATTATTTTGACTTGCAAGGCGTGAAAACCCACCTAAAATGGGTGTAAGGAGAAAAATAAGAAGATGTCTAACAACCGTTCTGGAGTATTTATTGGCGGTTTGATGTTGGGAGCTACCATCGGTGCTTTGACCGGTTTACTGGCAGCTCCACGCACAGGGCGCGAAACGCGGAAAATATTAAAGAAATCTGCCGATGCTTTGCCAGAATTGGCAGAAGATTTATCAACAAGCGTCCAGATTCAGGCAGATCGTCTGTCTACCAGCGCAATGAAAAACTGGGATGAGACATTGGATCGATTGCGAGATGCGATCGCCTCGGGGATAGATGCAACTGCGCGAGAAAGCCAAGTCTTGAAGCAAAAAAGCGCACAAGAAAACCGAAGCGCTGCAAAAGTGCAAGTAGAAAATTCCGATTCCCGAACATCAAATCTAGATCGCCCATAAATAGCATAACTGTGATTGACCCCCTGTTTTGGCTGGGACTATCGATTCTTTTGGTCGCCGTTAGTTTAACTGCTGTTTTAATAGCGGCTATACCAGCTTTGCAGGAATTAGCTAGAGCCGCCCGCAGTGCTGAAAAATTATTTGATACCCTCTCACGAGAGTTACCACCGACTCTAAATGCTATCCGCACCACTGGTATGGAAATCACTGACTTGACTGATGATGTCAGTGAAGGTGTCAAAAGTGCTAGTCAAGTTGTTCAACAAGTCGATCAAAGCCTGGATGGTGCCAGAAAGCAAGCGCAAAACGTTCAAATAGGTACGCGCAGCATATTTGTTGGCGTGAAAGCAGCCTGGAAAACGTTTACACGCCAAAAATCTCCCAAACGACAAGTTGACCGTTTGTCACCCAATGCCTCATCAGCGCTGACGTTGCGAGAACGAGAAGCCAAGAGGCAACGCCAACGCAATGACAACAATTACAATGACGCTGCTAACTGGGATTTCGATGATGAAGATTCGTTGCCTCAATCCACTGCCGCTGAGGAATGGTCTGAGGACTAGGGCATGGGGCATCGGGCATCGTCCAAGTGGGCATCGTCCAAGTGGGCATCGGGCATGGAAAGAATCGTATTTATTCACGATGAGCGAACTATTTCTTCTTTAATTCCCAATTCGCTCATGAATGCCCAACGGATCGGCAGGTGCAGATAGCGTTCGTGACCTCCTTTGGGCGCACAGCCAAACCTATTCCCATTGCCCATTGCGATAGGGCCCATTGCCCAATTCCCAATGACGCCAGATGCTTCAAGTCGGGAAACCCGCCCAACGCACTGGCTCCCCAATGCCCCATGCCCATTGCCCATTAAACAATTGCCCATTGCCCCAAAAATGAGGATGTGAAACAATGCTTTGATCTACACCATTAGATTAGAGTAAAGTAAACAAGTGTAAAGAAGTATCACTTTTACCGTATTCTTTTAAAACAACTTCTTTACGTCTACTGTTGAAATTTGTATAAAAACGTCCATGCAGAATTGTTTTTGGCGACGAATTCTGGTATCGATTACTGTATTTTTCTTGGTTGGGTCAATTTGGGTGATGCATTCCCAAAGCGCACTGGCTTATAACAATCCTGAGTTACTACCTGACAAACCAACCCCAGTTGTAGACTTAGCCAAAACTCTCACCGACATTCAAGAACAACAGCTTGTCAATGACCTAAATCAATTTCAAGCTGAAACCGGCTGGAAACTGAGAGTTTTGACTCAATACGATCGCACCCCAGGTCGCGCTGTAATTAAATTTTGGGGTTTGGATGACAAAAGCATTTTGCTAGTTGCCGATTCCCGTGGGGGTAACATCCTCAGCTTTAGTGTCGGCGATGCAGTTTATGAACTTCTACCGCGCACTTTTTGGATCGAATTACAAACCCGCTTCGGTAACTTGTACTTTGTCCGAGAAGAAGGCGAAGACCAAGCGATTCTCCAAGCCTTACAATCAGTTAAAGGCTGTTTGCTTAAAGGTGGTTGCATTGCCGTTCCCGGACTACCACGAGAGCAGTGGATTCTCACCCTGATTAGCTCTATACTTGGTGGGGTAATTTGTGGATTTGCAGGTCAACCCCGCAGCGATAAACAAGCATTTGCTTGGCAATGGGCTTTAATTTTCTCGCCTTTGTGGGGAATTTTGTTTATTGCCTTCGGTATTGGACCAGTAGTAACGCGGACGCAGGAATGGCTACCTATAGTTCGTAATATCTCCGGTTTTCTCATTGGTGCGTTAGTTGCCTATCTCTCAGTTGTTTTCAGCCGGTCTTCTCCTAGTGCTGAGTCCTAACTTTGCTCCTCCTGTACAGACGCGATCGGTCGCGTCTCTACAACTCATAACTCCTAACTCCGCGCCTCTCTATTGCTGATAAGCTGTAAGCTGAAAGCTCTCTTTTTGCTGATACCGATGGAATGGCACGTAACTGATGCTCAAAGTTTGGCAATCATTGATAGTGAAATTGGCGAACATGTCTTTTCACCCGCAGAGTATGAAATTGTCCGACGGGTAATTTACGCTACGGCTGACTTTGAGTATAAGTCTTTGATTCGCTTTTCTGAGCGTGCTTTGCAAGCGGGAGCAGCAGCACTAGCGGCGCGTACCACGATTGTTGTAGATGTGTCAATGGTACAAATGGGTATCGCCCAACACATTCAAAATACTTTTGCCAATCCGGTGTATTGCAGCATGGAAGCGCTGACACGTCCTCAAAAAGACAAAACTCGTGTTGCCTGGGGAATTGAAACTTTAGCTAAACGTTACCCAGAAGGCATTTATATTGTCGGTCAAGCGCAAACCGCTCTCACAGCACTTGTTGATTTAATTGAAGCGGAAGAAATTCGACCAGCTTTAATCATCGCCACCCCAGCCGGATTTGTAAATGTGGATGTGGCTAAAGAACGTTTGCAAGATTCTCTTGTACCTCACATTACAATTGACAGTCGCAAAGGTAATGCTGTGGTAGCAGCAGCGATCGCCGACGGTCTGATAGATTTAGCTTGGCAGGCTTATGGGCAAGATGGAAATCGGATAAATTAAAATGAATTTTAATCTTATTTGTGAAGCGATCGCAATCAATTGATGGTTTACGCTCAAAAACTTACGCAATTCAAGGAGTATGCTGTAAGACATCCCCAGTTGGCGCAGGTTGATATGCATCTAATGCGTGCAATTCGGGAGCCTGCGGGATTTGCTCACGTATTGGTATATGGACCGAGTGGTGTAGGTAAGACGACCATGATACGGCAAATTGCCAGACGCTTAAATGAGATTAATAGTTCGGATACTGCATCCAATGATTTAGGCTACCGCAACGCTCATGTACCTCAGTTGCCCTTATTAATTATGGAAACACGACCACCGGATGAAAAGGTGTTTAATCGAACTGACTATTACCGCACTGCGCTTAAGCTTTTGGGCGAGCCATTTTACGAGCGTCGAATGCTGGTAGATATTGAAGCTACTCAGACATGGGAGAAGAAAGGGCGCGGACGTAGCAAAACAGCACAGTTTAATGATTCTCCACCACAGAACAAAAAGAAGCAGACTCGGAAAAAAACTACCTCTACTGCCGATAAAGAAATTACCACGTCTGCACCATCTGGTTCGAGTATTGACCAAAATAATTTCAGTAGACCGAAAACTTTTGCGATCGCCTTGAAAAACAGATTTAAAATCAGAATGCTGTCTAATTAACTGTATTTTGGAATACATTTGTTCTGATTTTCTGT